>JBBSLW010000088.1:0-11304 GCA_038233495.1 Chthoniobacterales bacterium
CGGCGGCGGAACAAAGACGCGCGGTGCTGGAGCGCCTGATCGCAGAAGAAAAATTGAAAGCGGCGGCCGCCAGTCAGGCACTCGCTCCTGGTGTGCTCAAGCGCGAAATCAACTTGCTGCGGTGGCAATTCCGCGATGAGAAAACCTGGCAAACGATCCTGCAGGGAGCGGCGATTTCGCGCTGGATCCTGCGCCGGACGGTGGCCGACGATCTGCGGGCGCGGGCCTGGATCGAGCAGCACATCGCGGCGCAACTTGCACCGATCGAGCGCGAGAGCCAGCGCTATTTCACGGCCCATCAGGCAGAGTTCCAGGAGCCTTTGCGGCTCCGCGCGAGTCATCTTTTTCTCGCCGCGCCGGACGGTTATCCGCGGGAGGTGATCGACGCACAACGCGGGCTGATTGATCTGCTTTCCAAACGGATCGCCAACGGTGAATCGTTCCCCGCGCTCGTCGCTGAATTCTCCGAGGACGACGCGACGAAGAAGCGCGCGGGCGACCTCGGATATTTCGCGGAGGAGCGCATGTTGCCGGAGGTTTTCGACGCGGCCGCGACGCTGCAGCCGGGGCAGATCAGCGCGCCGGTTCGCAGCCGGCTCGGGTTCCACCTTCTTCGCCTAACGGAAAGCCGGCCTGCGCGCGCGCTCACCTTCGAGGAGGCGCAGCCCGAAATCGAAACACGGATCGCCAACCTCAAGCGCGCCCGCGCCGTCGCCGCCCTCCGCTAGACCCACGAGCGCGGCAGCGTGGCGGTAGGGCGAGACTCCGTCGAGCGAGGGCGCGCACGGCTGCCCGGGCAGCGTCCACCCCGCAAGCTCGACAGAGTCTCGCTCTACCAAACATGCCTCGGCGTGTGGAACGAGCAGATGCACCTGCGGAAGAAGAATCAGAACAGGATTTACGGGATGATTCAGGATTAAGAAATCCAACCAATCCTGTTAATCCTGTTCTGCTGTTTATCTGTCCATTCCCCTGCTTCGCAGTGCAGCGGACGCGTCCCTTCGGTAGTGCGACGCTGCAATTCGCGTTTGCAGCGCGGCGGAATCAATTTCACCTTGCGCTCGCCGCCTGCTCGCGAGCGCGGTTCTCGCATCATGGCACGTCGCAAATCCAAAAACGTCGGCATCCTCGGCCTCGGAATCATCGGCTCGCGGATCGCGGGCGCGCTCCGCAAAAACGGGTTCCAAGTCTTCGTCTGGAATCGCACCCCGCGCCCGGAACAAAACTTCGTCGGGTCGCCGGCCGAGGTCGCGGAGTTATGCAATGTGGTGCAGATTTTCGTGGCCGATGACGAGGCGCTGCTCGAGATGGTGCGCCAGCTCAGTCCCGGCCTGACCGCGCAACATATCGTGACCGCACATTGCACGGTCGCGCCGGAAAACATGCGGGCGGCGGCGGAGATCGTGCAGCGCCGCGGAGCGCGTTTTCTCGACGCGCCTTTCACTGGGAGCAAAGTGGCGGCCGAGAATGGCCAGCTCGTTTACTATATCGCCGGGGACGACGCAGCCTTGAAAGATGCGCGCACGGTCCTTGAAGGCAGCAGCAAGGAGATCGTGGTGATCGGCACAAAAGTCGGGGAGGCCACGGTCATGAAAGTGGCGACCAATCTCGTGACCGCCGCGACCGCGCAAGTGGCGGCGGAAGCGCTCGCGCTCGTGCGGAACGCGGGAATTCCACCGGACCTTTTCCTCCGGGCGATGAAAAGCAACGCGACCAATTCGACCACGATTGAGATGAAGGCGCCGATGATGCTGGCGGGAGATTTTGAGCCGCATTTCTCGGTCAAACACATGCTCAAGGATGTGCGGATCGGGCTGAAAATGGCGCGGGAAGCTTCGCTCAGTCTCCCGGTGACGGAAGCGTCGGGCGACATGCTGCTCGCGGAGTTGAAGGAGGGTCGGGGCGACGCGGATTATTCTTCGGTCGCGCAAAAGTATTTTCCCGCGCCGCAAAAAATCACAAAACCGGAAGCGGTCCCGATCGCTGCAACGCCCCTGCCGGATGAGCGTCAGCGCCCCGCCGAGTCGAAACCGAAACCCCCATCGGCGCCGCCATCGTCAGCCAGGCCGGAGCCTCCGCGCGAACCGGCGTCATCAGCGAAGGCGGAACCTCCGGCGGCGCCTGAGCCGTCCGTCAAGCCGGAGTCGACTCCGAAGGCGGAGCCCGCCCCAAAGACGGAAGACAAGAAAGCTCCTGTGCCAGCCAATCTCTCGGGTGGATTCCGGAGCTGGTTTGGGCGGCGTTCCTGACCCTGCTCATGCCGCTTTTTGATCTCTCTGACCGCGTGAAGTTGCGCGTGACCGGCAGCGACCGGGTGCGATTTCTCAACGGGCAAATGACCAACGACGTCCGGAAAGCAACCGCCGATCGCGCGCTCGCGGCCTGCGTCGTAAATGCGAAAGGCAAACTCGATGCGCTCGTCTACATGAGCGCGAGACCAGAAGAGGTGCTGCTCGACGCCGAGCCGGAAGTGCGCGCGACGCTGGCGCCGCGACTCGAGCGCTACCTGATCGCGGACGACGTCACGATCGAGGAGGTGACGGAGGATTTTGCCCTTTTCCATCTGACCGGGGGAAATGCGCCGCCTTTGCCTAACGAACGCACCTGGCGCCAGGCCCGACGTTTTGGGACGGCCGGCTGGGATCTGTTGATCGACGCAGCGGAACACGATCGCGTGCTCGCGCTGCTGGCAGCGGAGTCGCCGCTCTGCGCGGCGGACGAGGCGGAACGGCTCCGGATCGAGGCCGGCATCCCGCGCTGGGGCCGGGAATTGAGCGACCAGATCATCCCGGTGGAAGCGAATCTCGCAGAGGAGACGATCGATTACGCGAAAGGCTGCTACATCGGCCAGGAAGTGATTTCGCGGATGAAGATGTCGGGCCAAACGAGCAAGCGGCTTTGCGGATTGGTCGCGATCGACGACGCCCCGCTCGCGGCGGGGTGGCTCTTGTTCCATCCGGAGACCGGGAAAGAGGTCGGCCGGATCACAAGCGCGACGCGGAGCGAGCGGCTGGGCCATGAAATTGCGCTCGGCTTCGTGAAGCGCGGCTCGAATGAGATTGGCACGCGTCTTTCCGCGCACCACGCGGAAGGCCAAACCGCCAGGGTCGAAGTAGTCGAGTTGCCTTTTCGTTAGGCGCGCCGTCAGTTCCTCCCCCGGTCCCGCGGGCGGGGAAAAAATTGACCCTGCGCGGCCTGCTCCCTAGGTTGGCGCTCCCGCTTTCATGGCCAAAGTCTCCGTTCAAAACGTTTCCAAAATCTACCCCGGCCCGAAGGGCGAGAATGTGACCGCGGTCCGGGACGTGAGCCTCGAGATCGGTGATCGCGAGTTTGTCGTCCTGGTCGGCCCTTCCGGTTGCGGGAAATCGACCACCTTGCGCATGATCGCCGGTCTCGAGGAGATCTCGCAGGGCGACATTTTCATCGGCGAGAAACGAGTCAACGATCTCCCCCCGAAGGATCGCGACATCGCGATGGTTTTCCAAAATTACGCGCTCTACCCCCACATGAGCGTCTACGACAACCTCGCCTTCGGGCTCAAGCTGCGGAAATTTCCGAAAACCGAAATCAAGAAACGGGTCGTCGACGCGGCCGGGATTCTCGGGATCGAGGACCTGCTCGAGCGCAAACCGAAAGCGCTCTCCGGCGGCCAGCGCCAGCGGGTTGCGGTCGGGCGCGCGATTGTGCGCCAGCCAAAGGTGTTCCTCTTCGATGAACCGCTCTCCAACCTCGACGCCAAGATGCGGGTTCAGATGCGGACGGAGATCACCAAGCTGCATCAGCGGCTCCAGGCGACCATGATTTATGTCACCCACGACCAAGTCGAGGCGATGACGATGGGCGATCGGATCGTGGTTATGAATGACGGAATCGTGCAGCAGAACGATGCGCCGCTCGTTCTCTATAACGAACCGGTCAATCTTTTCGTGGCTGGCTTTCTCGGCAGTCCGCCGATGAACTTCATCTCCGGCACGCTGAAGAAGGAAGGCGACAAAATTCGCTTCTCGGAAATCGAAGGCGGCACGATCGAGGTCGCATTTCTGGCGGCCGATCGGCCTGCAACGGGAGAGTCTATCGGAAAAGAAGTGGTCCTCGGGATTCGCCCGGAAGATCTGGCGGTCGCGACTTTCAGCCGCAAAGAAGGCCGGGCTTCGGGGATCGGATTTCCCGCCATCGTCGACCTTGTCGAGCCGATGGGCGCGGAGACCAATCTCTACCTCCAAACCGGGGCGCACACGCTGACCTGTCGGAGCCAGGCGGCGTTCGATCACCGGGAAGCTGGACGCCGCATGCAATTCGAGATAAACCTCTCCAAGGCACACCTTTTCGATCCCGTTTCGACGAGACGAATTTAATTGTTCGCACGCGGATGTGCTGCGGACGCATAGATTTGCTTGCAGACACATAAGGTACTCGCGTATAAACCATTCTAAGCCCTTCCAACCGGAGACAAATCGTGAACCAACAATTACTCGCAGAAATTGGCCGCACCCAGCGTCTGGAAATTCTCAATACCCTGAAGCGGACCCGGGGCCTGTCCGTGAACCAGCTCGTCGCGAAAATGAAGATGAGCTACATGGGGATCAAGCAGCATTGCCTCACCCTCGAACGCGACGGTTACCTCGATACCTGGCGACGCCCGCAAAAAATGGGCCGCCCGGAAATGGTTTATCGATTGACCCGGCGCAGCCACGCCCTCTTCCAAGCCGACAGTAACGCTTTTACCCTCGACCTCTTGCGCTCGATCGAGGAAATCCACGGAACGAACGCGCCCGAGAAGTTGCTCTACAATCTTTTCGAAAGGAAAACCGCCGCGCTCAAAGAAAAAGTGAATGGCGCCACCATCGAGGAAAGAGCGAAGACGCTGGCCACGGTCCGGGACGAAGAGGGACACATGTCCCAGTTTGTCAACAACCCGGCAGACGGCGGGCCCCAGATCCTGGAGTGCCATTCGCCGATCATGAATTTGGTTGAGGAATACGAGATCATCGGCCGCCTCGAGCAGGACATGTTTGAGAAAGTGCTCGGCACGCCGGTGCGGCGGGAGGAGACCCGCACCTCGGGGCTCTACGAAGCAGCCTTCTATTTCGCGCTTTAGCCGGCCTCGACCACGATCCTGCGACGAAACGCCGCCCCGGGTTTTGATTCTCGCGTTTCGCCACCCCGGGGGCTCGTCGCCGGGAATTACTCTTCCCCCTGCGGCGAATCTCGATTGATTGGAGCGATGCCCAGCCAATTCCCCGCCGCCGTCATTGAAAATCTGCAGCCGCTGATCGATGGCGGGCGCTATCCGATCAAGCGCGTCGTCGGGGAAGACGTGGTTGTGGAAGCCGATGTTTTCAAAGATGGCCACGATATCGTCGCGGCCGCTCTGCGCTGGCGGGTGTTCGGCCAGGCCCGCTGGCACGAGACGGCCATGAAGCACGTCGATAACGATCGCTGGCGCGGGATCTTTTGCGTCTACGAAAATGCCACTTATGAATATACGGTCGAAGCCTGGACCGATACTTTCGGCGGCTGGCAACATGAGTTCGCGGCCAAGTTCGATGCCGGCCTTGCGGAGCTGACGAGCGAGAAACTCGAAGGCGCCGCACTCCTCACCGCCGCGGCGAAGCGAGCGCGCGGCACCGACGCGAAACGCCTGCGCGAAATTGCGGAGATCATGTCGACCGGCCCGAACACCCGGGTCAACCAACTCGCCCATTCCGGGGAGCTCGAGGTCCTGATGGCGACCTACGCCCCGCGCTCCGGCGCGACGCAATACACCCCGCCCCCGCGCGTCACGGTCGACCGGGTCGAGGCCCGCACCGCCGCCTGGTACGAATTTTTCCCCCGCTCGGCCGAGGGCTCGGGCGAACGCGGCTCGACCTTTCGCAATTGCCTCCCGCGGGTCGACGACGCGAAGGCGATGGGATTCGACGTGATTTATTTCCCGCCGATCCACCCGATCGGGCTGACCAATCGGAAAGGGCGCAACAATTCCGTGACCTGCGAGCCGGGCGAACCGGGCGTCCCCTACGCGATCGGCAACCGCCATCTCGGCTGCCCGAACGGCGGCGGGCACAAGGACATCGAGCCGTCGTTAGGCACATTTGAGGATTTTGCCTGGCTGGAAAAGGAGATCCGCCGGCGCGGGATGGAGATCGCGCTCGATTTCGCGATCAATTGCTCGCCCGATCATCCCTACGTCGCGGAGCACCCGGAGTGGTTCTACAAGCGCCCCGACGGCACGATCAAATACGCCGAGAATCCGCCGAAGAGATACGAGGACATCTACCCGCTCAATTTCCGTTGTGCCGACTGGCAGAAGCTCTGGGAAGAGATGAAGAGCATCCTCCTGTTTTGGGCAGAACACGGGGTGCGCATATTCCGGGTCGATAATCCGCACACCAAACCGGTCGCTTTCTGGGAATTCGTCATCGCCGGCGTGCGCGAGAAATTTCCCGACGTCATCTTCCTCTCCGAGGCTTTCACGCGCCCGAAAATGATGAAGGCGCTGGCCAAGGCGGGATTTACTCAGGGCTACACCTATTTCACCTGGCGGACGGAGAAGGCGGAGCTAGAGGAATATTTCACCGAGCTCACTCAGACGGAGATGAGCGAATATTTCCGGGGCAATCTTTTCGCGAACACGCCCGATATTTTGCCGCTGCATTTGCAGACCGGCGGGCGCGCGATGTTTCAGATTCGCGCCGTGCTCGCGGCCACGCTCTCGAGCGCTTACGGGATCTACAGCGGATTCGAGCTCTGCGAGGCCGCGGCCCTGCCCGAGCGCGAAGAGTATCTCGACTCGGAAAAATATCAGCTCAAGGAACGCGACTGGGACGCGCCCGGCAACATCAAGGAGTTGGTCACGAAGTTGAACCGGATCCGGCGGGAGCAGCGCGCGCTCCATTTCTACGAGAACCTGCGGTTCCACCCGTCGGAAAACAGCTCGCTCCTCTTCTACAGCAAGATGACGCCGGCTCGCGACAGCATCATCCTCGTGGTCGTGAACCTCGACCCGCTCAATACGCAGAGCGGATTCGTGGAAGCGCCGATCGCGGAGTTTGGCGAGAACGCGGCGGGCAGCTACGAAGTGCATGACCTGCTGAGCGACGCGCGCTACGTCTGGCACGGCGCGCGCAACTACGTCGCGCTCCACCCCGGCGTGCAGCCCGCACACATCTTTCGGGTGCGCCTCTAGGCGGGCACCGGTAGGGCGAGACTCCGTCGAGCGAGGAGCTCGCTGCGAGCAATGTCTCCCTCAGCTCGACAGAGTCTCGCGCTACCAAAAACGCCCCCGCCTCGCCTAACGACACCTGCAATTTGCATCCGCCACGTGCGTGCCTATGCTAAGCCACAATTGAGCATGAAGCGTTTCTTTGCACTGCTCGTTGCCTTCGCGACCGCCACGTCCGCCTTCGCGCAAGCTCCGACACCCGACCAACCCGTCCTCCCGCATTCTGGTAACATTCTCGAGGCTATGATCGCGGCCGGGCCGGTCATGCTCCTCCTTTTCCTCCTCTCCGTTTTTTCGGTCATGCTCATCATCGTTTCGTTCTTCACCATCCGCCGCGGCGCGATCGTGAGCAGCGGCTACATGGCGACGGCCGACGCGCTCCTCCGGAAACGCGATTACCTCGGCCTGCTCGCGGTTTCGAATCGGCACGGCGAAGCGATTGCCCGCGTCGTCCAGCGCACGCTCGATTTCATGACGAAAAATCCGAGCGCCGATTTCGCCCAGGCCCGTGAAATTGCGGAAACGGAAGGCACCCGGGTCGCGACCAACCTGAATAACCGCGTCACCTACTTGGCGGACATCGCGGCGATCGGGCCGCTCGTCGGTTTGTTTGGCACCGTCATCGGCATCATCCGTTCCTTTGGCGCGCTCGGTTCCGAGCTCGGACCGTCGCGTTATATTCTGCTCTCGAAAGGCATCAGCGAGGCGCTGATCAATACCTGCGGCGGGCTCGGCATCGGCATCACCGCGATGATCTTCTACGCTTTCTTCCGCGGGCGCGCGCAACGCATCGTCTCCGACCTGGAAGCGGCCACCACCCACCTCGTCTCGCTTCTCTCGCTTCAGCAAAACCGGCGGCGGGAACGCGCCCCGGCCCTGCTCGAAGATGAATTTTGAGCGGCGTTAGGGCATGTCATTCTGAGCGAACGCGAAGAATCTCTTACTATTTTCAGCAGGCAACGCAATCAGAACGGGGAATAATCGGAGATTCTTCGCTGCACTCAGAATGACAATGCTTTTTGAACGCCGACCGGCCAGATGAACTTCCGCAGTCGCACCATTCCACAGCACCCAGGCATCCAGCTTGCCCCGCTGGTCGATGTACTCCTCCTTCTCCTCATTTTTTTCCTCATCACCTGGAACGCGGCCCGGAACGAAAATGAGCTCGACGTCAAAATCCCGAAAGCCTCGCAGGCCAGAGAAAAATCCGCCCCGATCGGCGACGTGATCGTGAACGTGAAAAGCGACGGCAACGTGGTCGTGAACCGGCGCACCCTTTCCGAAGCGGACCTCACGACGATGCTGCAAGGGCTGGTGAAATTGAATCCCGACCAGGCGGTGGTGATTCGCGGCGATGAAAGCGGCGCCTACAAACATATCGTGAGCGTGCTGAATATTTGCAGCCAGGCCGGAGTCTCGAACGTCGCCTTCGCGACCGCAAAATGAAGCGGTGGCCGGGCAGCGCCGCGCTCTTCTTAGCGGCGGCAGTTTTGCTTTTGCCGTCGGCCATGCGCGCGCAGGCGCCGGTCGAAGTGCGCCGCGCGGTGCCCGTGCAGCAGCCGCCGGTCGCGCGCGCCTTGCCGGTCGAGACGCCGCCGCCCCAGCCCGCGCCCACCATCATGCGGGCGTTGCCCGCGCCGGCGGAAACGGAAGAGGTCGCTCCCCCGCCCCCGGCCGCGCCCAAACCCGCCGCCGATGCTCCCTCGTCGGAAAGTGTGGAGTCTTCCGAGCAGCGCCAGCTCAATTACGCGAACGCGCTTTTCGGCCGCAAACTCTACGACCTCGCGGTGCCCGAGTACGAGAAATTTCTCGGGCTCTACCCAAATTCCTCCGACCGGGTGACCGCACTTTTCTACATGGGCGAAGCGTATCGCGCGCTCAAGCGCAGCCCGGCGGCTCGCACCAGTTTCCAGAGTGTGGTGCGAGATTTTCCCGAGCACGAGCTGTCCGGCCCTGCTTCCTACGGCCTGGCCGAGATCGCTTTCAACGACAAAGATTACGCGACCGCGCTCCCGCTTTTTCATCGCGCGGCGGCGAAGGTAAAGGCTTCCGCGCTCGCGCTCTCGGCCCGCTATTTTGAAGGGCGTTGCCTGGAAAATCTCGAGCGCAAGGATGAGGCGCGCGACGTTTACCAGCAGGTCATCGAGGTAAAGGATCCGAATCCGTACCGGGACGATTCGCGGCTTGCGGTCGGCTCGATCTTTCTCGCTGCCGGACGCAAGAATGATGCGCTGAAACAATTCGAAGCGCTCGCCGGCGAAACTGCCAAGCCCGCGCTCAAGGCGGAAGCAACGGTCCGTGCCGGTCTCGTCGCGCTCGATCTCGCGCAATCGGAGAAAGGCAAACCGGACAAGGCGATGACGGCGAAGGCGACCGCGTTATTGCAAAAAGGCCGCACTCTTCCCGAGGCCGGGCGCTGGAATGGAATCGCGGCCGCCGGCATCCTCCGCGTCGAGTATCAGGCCGGGCAGTACGAGCAGGCGGTCGCCGATTACCAGAAGAGCAAAGACCAGGTGCCGGAGGAAGTGCGGCCCGAGATGATGCTGCTCGCCGCGAACAGCCAGCGCCAGCTCGGCAAGTTCAAGGAAGCGCAGGAAATTTATCGCCAGATCATTCAGAAACATCCCGGCCGCGAAGAAGCCAAAGACGCGCAATACCAGCGCCTGATCGGTCTCTACAATGCGAACGACCCCGCCTTGCGCGGCGAGATCGACAGCTTCCTCAAGGACAACCCGGACGGCGAACGGGCCGACCAGGCGCGGTTGCTCAAGGCGGAGGCGCTCTACAAGGAGAAAAATTTCGCGGACGCCGCGCTCCTCTACGCCAGCCTGCGCGACTCGAAGCTTTCCGCGAAGTTGCGTGCCGAAGCCGCTTTCAAACTCGGCTGGTGCTACGTGCAAACCAAGCAGCCGGAAAAAGTGGTCGATGCCCTTGCCTATTTTCTCCAGGCTTTTCCCGATAATCCGCAGATTCCCTCGGCCCTCGCGCAACGCGCGCTCGCCTACCAGGACGCGAAACAATATGAGCGCGCCCGGAGCGATCTCGAACAGCTCCTCACCAGTTTTCCGAAAGCGCGCGAGCGGGAAGCCGCGCTCCAGCAAAAGGCCCTCATCCTTGGCCAGACGGATAATACCAAGGGAATGATGGAGACGTTTCAGCAGCTCCTGAAGGAATATCCCACAACTGCGGCGGCGGCGCAGGCGCATTATTACATCGGCAAATCCGCTTTCGAGGCGAAGGACTACGAAACCACGATTACGGAGATGAACCAGGCCCGTCAGCTCAACCCGGAGCAATACACCACGCCGGCCGCGCTCCGCATCATGTCGTCGCAGTTCTATCTCAAGCAGCGCGATGCCCTCGCGAAGGAAGTCGACAAATTCTACGAGAACTCGCCTAACGGACAGGTCCCGGCCGAGATTCTCGAGTGGCTCGGGCTCGAGTCTTACAATTCCAAGGACTACGCCGCCGCCGCCAAGTATCTCGGCGCGCTGAGCAAGGCCGGCAATGTGAGCAGCGTAAAGCAGGACTTCTGGTTTTATCTCGGCGACGCGCAGATGAAAACTAATCAGCCGGCTGACGCGGAAGGTTCGCTCCAGAGATTCCTGCAAAGTACCACCGACCCGGCCGCGAAAGCGAAAGCCATGCTGGCGCTGGGCGAGGCGAAAATCGGCGCGCACAAACCGGATGACGCGCAGAAAATCGCGGAGGAAATCATGACCTTACAACCGGAAGGACGGGTCAATGCCCAGGCGCGTTTGCTCGCCGGCGAGGTCGAGATGGAACGGAGCCAGTTTGAAGACGCGGGCAAAGCGTTCATGAGTGTGGCGCTTCTCTACGATGATCCCGAAATCACGCCGCAGGCGTTGGCAAGGGCAGTCAAAGCCTACGAAAAAGCGGGCAAGAACGACGAAGCCGATCGGGCCCGGGCGCAGCTCCGCAAAAAATATCCCGACTACGCCGGCGGCTAGTGCACTGTTCGTTAAATAAGGACTCATAACGAGGGCGTGCGCGCGGCGAAGAGTTTTTGACGGGCGCGTTGGATTTTGGCCAGGATCTCCGCCCCCTTGGCCTTCCAGACA
>JBBSLW010000089.1:0-11247 GCA_038233495.1 Chthoniobacterales bacterium
CGCGGGATTGCCCGGGAAGCCGGCTACCGGACGAAGATCGCCGTCTTCAGCGACAACCCGAAAGTCGATCCGGTCGGTGCCTGCGTCGGGATGCGGGGCTCGCGGGTGAAAAACATCGTGCGCGAGTTGAACAACGAGAAGGTCGACATCATTCGCTGGAGCTCGGATCCGAAGGAATTCGTCCTCGAAGCGCTCAAGCCGGCTAAGGTGAAGAATCTCGTTTTCGATCTGGAGAAGAAGGCCGCGACCATCTCGGTCGACGAAGATCAGCTCTCGCTCGCGATCGGCAAGAAAGGCCAGAACGCGCGGCTCACCTCCCGGCTGACCGGTTGGGAAATTAACATCGAGAAGGAAGCGCCAAGCACGACCGCGGTCGAGCAGAAGGTGGCGCACGCGGCGCAGACGCTCTCGACCGCGCTCCCGATCAGCGAGGAGCAGGCGATGACGCTGGTCAAGACCGGGTTCACGAATTTAGAAGGTTTGCGCGACGCGGAGATGCAGGATCTCGTCGATATTCTCGAGGTGGACGAAGAGAAAGCGCGCGAGATTTACGAAGCAGTGCATCGCGACGAACCGGTTTCCCCATGACAATGGCCACCCTGAAACGCTCACGGCCATGAGCAGATTTTTAAGGAACAGAAATGCCAACGAAAACAACGACCAAAGCCAAGGCGCTCAAAGCGCCCGCCCGCAAGACGGCGGCGAAATCCGCTGCCGCTAAGTCGTCGTCCACTCGTTCTAGCACCGCCGCCAAAGCCACCAAGGCTGCAAAACCAGCTCCGAAAGAGGAAGACGCAGTCGCTCCTGCGACAGAGCCAGCCCAGGCTCCCGCCATTACGGAATCAAAACCGTCGGCCGTTGTTCCGCCACCAAAGCCCGCTCCGGCGCCGCCCGCCGCAGCCAAACCCGCTCCCAAACCCGCACCTATTAGCACGACCACGACCAAATCCGCTTTTGCGCCGATCACGGCCAAAAAACCGACACCCAAAACCGCGCCCGCCGCGCCCGAGCCTCCGCCTAAAGCTCCCGTCGAAAGCGTTTCGCTGATCGACCCTCAAACCCCGAAACCGAAACGCGATCCCGCCGACGCCACGGTCAAGCGCGCCATTCTTCCTCCGATCTCGCGCATCCGGGCCACACCCGCCGCGCCCGAGCCGGTGCAGGAAGTGGCGCCCGCACCCGCCGCGGTCGAGCCCGATGGAATCGTGGACGCCGTCACCGAGACTGAGGACGGCCGTAAAATCATTCACATCAAGCCGCCGATCATCGTGAAGGATCTCGCGGTCCAGCTCGGTGTGAAAAGTTTCCAGCTCATCAAGGAGCTGATGGTTGACTTCAATATTTTCGCCAATCCGAATCTGACCGTCGAGCCCGAGGTGGCGACGAAGGTTTGTGATAAACACGGCTTCGCGTTCGAGATGGAGCGCCGCGAAAAAGGCGGCGGCGTCCACAAGCAGGTCGAGGTCGTGGTCGCGCCTCCGCCGCCCGTGATCGAGAAAGAAGAAGAGCTCAAGCTCCGCGCGCCGATCATCACTTTCATGGGGCACGTCGACCACGGCAAGACCTCGCTCATGGATGCGATCCGCAAGACGCGCGTCGCCGCGGGCGAAGCCGGCGGGATCACCCAGCACATCGGCGCCTACTCGGTGGAGCATAAAGGGACGCGCATCACTTTCCTCGACACGCCGGGCCACGCTGCTTTCACCGCGATGCGAGCCCGCGGCGCGAACGTGACCGACATTGTGGTCCTCGTGGTGGCGGCGGATGACGGCCTGATGCCGCAGACGATCGAAGCGATCAATCACGCCAAGGCGGCGCAGCACGTCAAGATCTTGGTCGCGATCAACAAGGTCGATTTGCCGTCGGCCAACATCGACCGCGTCAAACAGCAATTGCAGGAACACGATCTCACCCCGGAAGATTGGGGCGGCGAAACCATCGCCGTGCCAGTCTCCGCGACCAAGGGCACGGGCATCGACGAGCTGCTCGAGAACATGGTTGTACAGGCGGAAGTGATGGAGCTCAAAGCTTCCCCGACCGCGACTCCGCGCGGCACCGTCATCGAAGCCCAGGTCGAAGCCGGGCGCGGACCGACCGCGACCGTTATCGTGCAGATGGGCACGCTCAAAGTGGGCGAGCCTTTCATCTGCGGCGATTTCGGCGGCAAAGTGAAGTCGCTGGTCGACGATCACGGCAAACCGATCAAGTCCGCCGGGCCTTCCACGCCGGTCAAGGTGCTCGGTTTTACCGGGCTGCCTAACGCCGGCGACGAGTTTCTCGTTATGGAGTCGGAGAAATCCACCAAGGTTCTGAGTGAAGAACGCCTCGCCGCGCGGCGCACCGAGAAGCTGAGTGTGCCGCAGCGCGCCACCCTCGAGAGCCTGCTCGAAACCGCGGATGGGAAGAAAGTTTTGCGCCTCGTCCTGAAGTGCGACGCCCAGGGTTCGCTCGAAGCCCTCGTCGCGTCATTAGGCCAAATCCAGAGCAAGAAAATCGATCTCGAGATGATTCACTCCGGGGTCGGCCCGATCTCCGAGTCCGACATTCTCCTCGCCAGCGCCTCGAACGCGGTCGTCGTCGGGTTCAACATCAAGGTCGAAAGCAACGCGGTCGGCGCAGCCAAGCGCGAGGGCGTGCAGGTGAAACTTTACAGCATCATCTACGAGCTGATCGACCAGATGAAGGAAGCGATGGCGGGTATGCTCGATCCGGAACATCGCGAGACCGTCATCGGCCACGCCGAAGTGAAGCAGGTCTTCCAGTTGAGCCGCGGGATCGTGGCCGGATGCCTGGTCACCGATGGCCGGATCAGTCGCAGCGCGCGGGCGCGCGTCGTGCGCCGTCGCCAGCCGGTTTACGATGGCGGGCTTTCCACGCTGCGCCGGTTCCAGGACGACGTGAAGGAAGTCCGGGTCGGTCTCGAATGCGGGATCAAGCTGGGCGATTTCAGCGAATATCAGGTCGGCGACATCATCGAGTGCTATCAGCTCGAGCAGGTCGCGCAGAAGCTTTGAAGAAGTTGGGGTCTTTGGTTGAGAGTTGAGAGACTTCCGCGAGACCGTCTTTCACTCAACTACGAACTCTCAACTCTCAACTTTCCCAGATGAAACATCGACTGCTCCGCGTGAACGAACTCCTGAAACGGGAGTTGAGTTCTCTTTTTGCGCGGGAAATGCGCTTCGAGAACCTGCTCGTCACGGTCAACCAGGTCGATGTCACGCCTGACCTGAAGTCGGCCCATGTCTTCATCAGCGTGCTCGGGAAAATCGGGCGCAAGGATGTCCTCCCAAAACTCGAGGCGAATCGCGCCGCCCTCCAGGCCGACCTTTCGAAACATGTCGTCTTGAAATACACTCCGCACCTCGTCTTTCACCTCGACGATTCGATCGAGCGCGGCGACCGCGTCCTCGAAATCATGCAGGAAATTGAACCTCCCCCCAGCTCCGAAAACGAATGAACGCCACCACCGCCGAACCGCCCCAGGCCAACACCACCAACTCCACTTTCGCGGAAATCGCGGAGGTGATGCGGAGCCACGATAGTTTCGTCGTGCTCAGCCACGTCCGCCCCGATGGCGACGCGCTTGGGAGCCAGATCGCGATTGGACTCGCGCTGCAGAAGCTGGGCAAGAAAGTGAAAGTCTGGAACGAGGAAGGCCTGCTCGAAAAATTTTCCTTCCTCCCCGGGGGCGAACTAGTCTCGATGCCGCCTAACGAACCGGAAGATTTCGATGTCGTCGTTGCGCTCGACACCGCCACCCGGCAGCGCCTCGGCGACAATTGCCTCGCGGCTGTGGGTCAGGCCAGGGTTTGGATCAATATCGATCACCATCCGAGCAATCCGCGCTACGGCGATCTCGTCCATATCGACCCGATCGCGCCCGCCACCGGCCAGATTCTGTTCGAGCTTCTCCAGAGCCAAGACCTCCCGCTCGATGAAGCGATCGCGGAAAATCTTTTCGCCGCCATCTCGACCGATACCGGCTCTTTCCAATATCCGAACACCACCGCGCGCACCTTCGAGATCGCGGCCGATGTCCTGCGCTGTGGGATCAAGGTCGGCGAACTGAGCCAGAAACTTTACGAGAGCTATCCGCGCCGCCGGATCGAGTTGCTCCGCGTCCTCCTCGATCGGATGCGCTTCGATGCAGAGGGGAAAGTGGCGAGTTTCAGCCTGCCACTCGCGACCGCGAACGAGCTCGGCGTCATCCCGGAGGATAACGAGGGCCTGATCGATCACCTCCGCGCCATTCAAGGGGTGATCATCGCCATCTTTTTTGAGGAACTGGAAGGCGGCAAAGTCCGGGTCAGCATGCGCTCGAAGGACGAGCGGGCTGATGTCTGTGCGATCTGCGTCAGCTTCAAAGGCGGCGGCCACAAATTGGCGGCCGGTATCCGCATGCCCGGTCCGCTCGAGGAAGCATCGGAGAAAGTGATCGCCGCCGCGGTCACGACCGTGGCAGCGCTCTAGCAAGATGTCGATCACCGCCACGCCGGACGGCGTCCTGCTCGTCGACAAAGCTCCCGGAATGACGTCGCACGACGTGGTCGCGCTCGTTAGGCGACAGCTCCAGATCAAGAAGGTCGGCCATTGCGGCACGCTTGATCCGCTCGCCACCGGGCTGCTCATTCTCACCCTCGGGCGGGGGACGAAGATCCAGGACCTGCTCATGAGCGAGGATAAGGAATACGTCGGCACGATGTCGTTAGGCAAAACGACCGACACGCAGGATCGCGCGGGCAAGATGCTGGAGGAAAAGCCGGTTCCGGAGTTAAGCGAAGAGAGCGTGCGCGCGGCCTTCGAGAAATACCGCGGCGATTTCTACCAGATGCCGCCGATGGTCTCGGCGATCAAGCAGGGCGGGGTGCCGCTCTACAAACTGGCGCGCCAAGGCAAGGTAGTCGAACGCGAGCCGCGCCTCGTGCACGTTTATCGCTACAGCATTGATCGGATCGCTTCGCCCGAGATTGATTTTACGGTCATGTGCAGCAAGGGCTTTTACGTGCGCACCTACGCGCACGATATCGGGGAGTCGCTCGGCTGCGGCGCGCATTTGCAGGAGCTGCGCCGGACGCGCTCCGGGCGCTTCGACCTGACCCGCTCCGTCACGGTGGAGGAGATCAAGACGGCCAGCCCGGTCGATATTCTCGAGAAGATTCTGACCCTCCCGGAAGTTTCCCGGATGCGCGGCGCCTAACGAGGCGAATCCCATGCGCGTCCTGCGGTCAATTCCGGAGCTGGCGCAAATCCCCGGGCCGGTCTTTCTCGCGATCGGCGTCTTCGACGGCGTGCACCGCGGGCATCAGGCGGTCATTTCCACCGCCGCGCGCCATGCGAAGGAAGCGGGTGGGGCGGCCGTCGTGGTCACTTTCGATCCGCACCCGGTCAAGATCCTGCGCCCGGAGCTGAGCCCGCGCCTGCTGACTGCGACCCAGCACAAGATCGAGCTGATTCGCGCGCTCGGAGTTTCGCATTTGCTCGTGCTGAAGTTCGACCGCGCGCTGGCCGAGACCGCGCCGGAGGAGTTTGTCAGGCAATTGGTCGCGGCAGCGAAACCCTTGCGGGAAATTTGTGTCGGGCAGGAATGGTCGTTTGGCAAAAACCGCGCCGGGAATCTCGCGCTGTTGAAGAAACTCGGTGCGCAACTTGATTTCAATGTGGTCGGCGCCGAACCGGTGACCTCGGAGGGTGAGATCGTGAGCAGCACGGCGATCCGCAAAGCGGTTGAAGCAGGCGATTTTGCGACCGCGACGCGGATGCTGGGCCGCGATTACACCATCCTCGGGACGGTGGAGGAGGGGAAACGTTTGGGACGCACGATGGGATTCCCGACTGCGAACCTGAGCGCGCACAGCGAGCAGTTTCCGCCTAACGGGGTTTATGCGGCGGAAGGTGTGCTCGATGGAAAAATGGTGCGCGGGGTGGTGAATCTTGGCGTGCGGCCGACAGTTGAAGCCGACGCGGCGCAGCGGGTTTTGGAATTTCACCTTTTCGATTTCGATCGGGAACTTTATGGCGAAGACATCGAGCTGCGTTTTCTCCTTTACCTGCGACCGGAGCGGAAGTTTGAGAATCTGGCCGCGTTGCGGGAGCAGATTGCACGCGATGTGAGGGACGCACGCCAGATTTTTGCGAAGGAGCAGGCGTGCAGCGAGCGGCCGCCCAAGCGCTAATTTCTGGATTTGTCATCCCGAGCCGGCGCAGCGCGGCGAGGGCTCTCTCAATTGCAATCCGCGTTTTCTCACGCCTAACGACCTGCCGATTTCATGGGAGAGATCCCTCTCCGTCCTGCGGCGGATCGGGATGACAACGCGCCCGGTATGCGACGTACGCGAAACGCCTAACGTTGCTCGCGCGCGTTGATGAACGCGGCGCTGGCGGCGAGCGCGGTCAGCATCATGGCGCAGCAGAGTGCCGCCAGGCTGACCCAGAGCAGGGGCAGCGCCGCGACCTCGTAAAACGCGACGAAGAGAAAGCGCCCGCCGTCGGAAGCCAGGTAGGCAAGCAGGCTGGCGAGCACGGTGATCCCGAGAAGGATCGCGGCGCGCGCAGAACGGGGACGTCCGGGTGCGGGCAGCTTTTGCACGACCTGCGCGGTGAAGCCCGCGTCATCGATGTAGGGCTGCTCATCGCGCAAGCGCTGTTCGAGCCAATCTTCCTGGAGTTGTTCGTCCATTGTCAGGCAGGTCCCCACGCCGCGAGCGTCTTCTTCAGTTTTTCCCGGCCGCGCAAGACGTTGGTCTTGACCGTGCCGAGTGGGATGTCGAGAACGCGCGCGGCTTCATCATGGGATAAACCATTTTGGCAGCAAAGCAAAATGGCCGAGCGCTCGTGGAGCGGAAGAAGCTGGAGCGCGTGCATGAGGTCGTGTTTTAAGGCCGGATCGACGGTCTGTGGGTCATGTTCGGCTTCGAGCCGGGCTTCATCGATGCCGACGAGTTCCTTCCGTTTGCGGGCTTCCTCGCGGAAACAGTTGTAGGCGATGCGATAGAGCCAGGTGGAAAATTTTGCCTCACCACGAAAGCTGCGCAGGTTTTTGTAGGCGCGGAGGAAAGTTTCCTGGGCAAGATCATCGGCCAGGGCGAGATCGCCGCGCACCAGTTGCCGGAGCAGGCCGCGGACCGGGGACTGATGGTTGCGGACGAGCTCGGCAAAGGCGTGGTGATCATCCTGAAGAAGAACCCGGGCAACAAGATCGGGGTCATTGAGCGGCACGTAAGTAGTTTACACCTTGGGGGAAGAGTCTTCGCGGCGCACATCCAGTCTCCAGACGAGCAGGTAGCCTGCCCCGATGAGGAATGGAATGATGCCAAGACTCCAAGCGCCGCCGTCCCAATTGTTGACCGCGCCGAAAAAGACCATCAAGCCGGCGCCGATCATGAGCAGGACGACGCCGCGGCGCAAGTCGGAGCGTTGGCGCACGACCGGAGGCGGATTGAGAAGCGCTTCGGGAACCGGCTGACCTTTTTCGACCATCATGCGGACGGTTTTGTGCAGGTTCCGGCTTTTGGAAAAACTGAAATACATGATCAGGCCGACGACCGCGATCGGCGTGCCGAAGACGGCCAAAACGGAGATGAGGACAATCGGAACGACCGCCTTCGGGATATCGTGGTCGGAATTCTTGCCATCGAGATTGACCGAGAAGTGTTGCTTGATCTTGCGCTCGATGGCGCGATCGAATTCTTCCTCCGTGTCCGGGCTGGCGGTGGGGGCGACGGCAGGAGCCGCGGAGATCGCGGGCGTCGCGGTGGCGACGACGGGCGGGGTGACGGGCGCCGAGACGACGGGCGGTGTGGCAGTCGCATCGAGCGCGGGCGCAGCGGCTGGGGACGCCGCGAGTGCTGCGGGATCGGATGGCGGGGTGGGGGATTGACCCAGCGCCGTGAGCGCGAGAGCCATGGAAGCGAAGAAACTGGCGAGTGTGATTTTCATAATGATCTCTTTCCTATGAGATGCGGGCGGCGGGATGATTGGATTCAGATTTTTTGAGAGACGCGGATATTTAGAGCGGGTTTCTCTTGGTCTGTCACCCGTTAGGGGATCGGGGGCCCGCTCCTCAATTCAAGCGCGCGGATTGCAGTTGCGAGATCCCTCTCCGTGCTGCGCCGGTTCGGAATGACAGGAAAAGAGGCGTCCTAAACGCGTCAGCGGGCGGCGAAGAGTGCGACGGATTGGGGATGGAACTCGATCGCGGCCAGCTTCGCGACCGAGGCGCGTTCGCGCTCCATCGACGACCAGGCTTTTTGCAACATCAGATCCGCAACCTTCATCAGCTTGGGATGGATCGGCATGCGACCGATGTAACCGGCGGTGCTCTCGGCGGCGATTTTGCCGTTTGCGATCGCGACCCGGTAGGTTCCGCCGCTATAAATCGAGAGGCCGAAAAGCTGCCGCTCGGTGTTGATGGTGCAGAGCCCTTCCTGGAATTGCACAAAGATGCGGTGCAGCGGGAAAAAGCCGGATTTTGCCGGGCTGTCTTTGCGGCGGAGATTCGAGGCGAGATAGGTGTTCACCTGCTCTTCGTTGTAAACCAGCGGGGTCGGCTGACGGCTCGAGAGGGCCGAGACCATGTCCATGTTGATCATCGGCGCGAAGTCGTATTTCTTCGGCTCCGCCGGGACGTTAGGCGGAAGAATCATCACGATGACCGCCGCGACGACGAGGGCTCCGAGCACGGTCTTGACCAGCTGCTGGGCGATCAGCTTCCCGCGGCCGCGCCCCGGCGCGAACATCTTCTTGAGGTGCTGCTGCGTTTTCTCGGCGGCGGCGGCTTCGTCGACTCGTTCCTTGGCCAGCGCGCTGCGATCGAGGCGCGCCCCGCAGTTATGGCAGTAGATTCGTTCCGGCTCGTTCTCGTGCCGGCAATCCGGGCACAGCAGTTTGATCGTCATGTGCCGGAATCCTTTTTCGGTTTCGCTTCCGTCTTTTTCGCCGGTGCGGCGGCCGGGGTCGAAGGAGTCTTGGCGTTGCCTTCGCCGCTGCTCTTGGTTTCGCTGGCGGAGGATTCTTTTTTCGCGCCGTCCTTGTAGTTGGCGCTTCGGTAATCGGTGATATAAAAGCCCGACCCCTTGAAAATCAGGCCGGCGCCGGTCCCGAGCAGACGTTTTACTTTGCCTTTGCCCCACTTCGCCTGGCGGCAAAGTTCCTTCGGGCAAGTTTTGTAAGCCTCGTCGCGCATCGATTGGTAGGCATCAAAGTTTTGCCCGCACTTTTGACACGCGTATTCGTAAGTTGGCATTGGTAGGGAGCTGGCGGTGAGTCGGACGGCGGCAGTTTCAGCAACTTTGAGCAAAATTCAAGCCGCGCTCCCAGTTTAGGCACAAGACCGGCTACCTTGACTTTCAAACACCAGCCGCGTTAATTGCGCTTCCTTAGTGAAAATGCCCACTTTTTCTTCGATTCCACGCCCATTGTTAGGCCTGACCGCTCTTGCCTTCGCTTTCCTCGCGGGTTGCGGCGAGGATGATCCGCGTTTGGCCTACGGCCAGACCCAGTATCTCGGCGGCATTTACGGCGACGAGCCGGTCGCTTCGACCGCTCCGGTCGATAGCATCTCCTATTGGGACGGCGAAGGCGTGCCTGGGAAGCCCTCAATCAAGATCAGCCTCGGAGAGCAGAAGGCTTATTTTTATAAGAGCGGACAACTGGTTGGCATCTCGCAGCTTTCCACCGGTCGCGAGGGACTCGATACACCTGTCGGCACCTACAAAATCACCCAGAAAGACGTCGAGCATTCCTCCAGCCGCTATGGCGATTACGTCGATGCCAGTGACAACGTCGTCGTCCCCAACATCGACAACGAAAAAGATCCCAAACCCCCCGGAACCAAATACAAAGGCGCGCCCATGCCGTATTTCATGCGCATCGTCGGCGGCGTCGGGATGCACGCCGGTTATCTCCCGGGTTATCCCGCTTCGCACGGCTGCATTCGCATGCCCGAATTCATGGCGGAAGATTTCTTCAAATCCGTCGACCTCGGCACCCCGGTCACGATCGCCCCGTAAGTGCCGTCGCGCGTCCGCGCACGCAGGGTTGCCCGCCGACGAGCAGAGGTTACACTCTGGCTCCTCGCGCCATGATCATCATCACCCAACCTGCCGTGACCGACGCGCAGATCGACCACATCGTCGCGCGGATCGAGTCATTCGGCCTGCGCTCCCAGGTCATGCGCGGCGAATCGCGGGTCGTCATCGGCGTGCTCGGCCCGGAGGATTTGATCCGCGAGAAACCGCTCGCCGCCATCCCCGGCGTGGAGTCGGTCGTGCCGGTGATGAAACCCTACAAGTTGGTCGCGCAACGCAACGGCGCTCTCCCGCCGCCGGTTGCGATCGGCGACGTGAAGATCGGGAGCGGTCAGCGTGTGGTTTTGATCTCCGGTCCCTGCTCGGTCGAGACCAAAGAACAAGTGCTCTCCATCGCCAACTCGGTCAAAACCGCCGGCGCCCGCGTTCTGCGTGGCGGCGCCTTCAAGCCGCGCACATCGCCCTACAGCTTCCAGGGTTTGCGCGAAGACGGGCTACGTTTCCTCGCCGAGGCGCGGGCCGAGACCGGGTTGCCCATTATCACCGAGATCATGGACACGCGTGATCTCGCGGTGATCGAAAAATATGCCGACTGCCTCCAGATTGGCGCGCGCAACATGCAGAATTTCGCGCTCTTGAAAGAAGTGGGCCGGAGCAAGTTGCCCGTCCTGCTCAAGCGCGGGCTTAGCGCCACGATCAACGATCTCCTGATGAGCGCGGAGTATATCCTGAGCGAGGGCAACCCGAACGTCCTGCTCTGCGAGCGCGGCATCCGCACCTTCGAGACGATGACGCGGAACACGCTCGACCTGAACGCGGTCCCGATCCTGAAAACGAAGACGCGGCTCCCGGTGGTGGTCGATCCGACGCATGGCATCGGGCTGCGCGATTACATTCCGCAGATGGCGCTGGCCGCGGTCGCGGCCGGCGCCGACGCGCTCATGATCGAGGTGCACGACGCGCCGGAAGATGCGCGGAGCGACGGCGAACAGGCGCTGCGGCCAGAAGTCTTTCTCGATCTCGTCACGCGCATTCGCGCGGTCGCGGAAGCGGTTGGGCGCGAGCTCTAGGCGCGCTTTTTCCGGGCGAGAGGAGAGCGGTGGCAAAGTCGAGCGGGACCGAGCTTTTAAAAATCGTCGCGACAGCCGAGCCGATCGCGCGCCAGCTCGAAGCGCTCCGGCGCGGGGAGCGGCCGGTCGTTTTCTCGCATGTCATTGAGCCG
>JBBSLW010000090.1:0-10769 GCA_038233495.1 Chthoniobacterales bacterium
ATGCACTTCCTGGATGCGATGAATGCTGTAGGAGGGAACGATGAAGCAATGATCCGAGACCGCGGGGAAGCGGCCGCCATCCTTGCCCGAGAAGGCGATGGTCAGCATTTTCTTATTTCGCGCTTCCTCGAGGGCGTAAATCAGGTTGGGCGATTTGCCGCTGCTGCTGAAGACCATCGCGACGTCGTTAGGCGTGCCCTGCAGCCGCAGCTGATTGACATAGACCCGGGTGAAATCGATGTCGTTGCTGATCGCGGTCATGGTCGCGATATCGGTCATCAACGGGATGGCTGGGAATGCGACCCGCTTCTCGATGATCGGGTGATTGAACTCGACCGCGATGTGGAGCGCGTCACAGAGGCTGCCGCCATTACCCATCACAAAAAGCCGGCCGCCCTGCTCGAGACGCGCGGCCAAAGCCCGCGACATTTGTTCGAGGGAGTCGGCATATTGGGAGAAGAACTTCTCCTTCATCTCCACGCTTTCGCCGCACTTGCGCAGGACTTTTTCGCGGAACGGCTCGCGCATCCGATCCGTCGCGGTCTCGAGCGTAGCACTCATAAACTAGGTGGCTTTGGCGAGGGCGGGCTGGCCGTTAGGCTGCGCCGGCTGCTGCAGGTGGCGGCCGTAGGCGTAGTAAGCGGCACAGGCGCCTTCGGCCGAGACCATGGTCGCGCCTAACGGGTGTTCCGGATTGCAGAGGGTGCCGAAGGCGGGACAATCGTGCGGCTTTTTCACCCCGCGCAGGACGAGGCCGCTGATGCAGATCTCCGGTTCCTGGGTGTCGATCTCCTGCACGTCGAAAAGGCGCTCGGCGTCGTGCTGGTGGAATTCATAACGCAGTTTGTAGCCGCTCTTGGGAATCGAACCGACCCCGCGCCATTTGCGATCGCCGACTTCGAAGACCTTTTCGACCAGGTCCTGCGCAACCCGGTTGCCGTCGCGATTGACGACGCGCGGATATTGATTTTCCACCTCCGCCTTGCCGGCCTCGAGCTGGCGAATCGTCATCAACGTTCCCTCCAAAATATCGATCGGCTCGAACCCGGTGATCACGATCGGCACCTGGAAGCGCGCGGCGATCGGCTCATATTCGCGGTAACCCATCACGGTGCAGACGTGGCCCGGCCCGAGGAATCCCTGCACGCGGTTGAGCGGCGACTGCAGGATGGAAGCCATCGCCGGCGGGACGAGGACATGCGAGACGAGGACGGAAAAATTTTTGATCCCTTGCTGGTGCGCCTGCCAGACGGCCATCGCGTTGCCCGGCGCGGTTGTTTCAAAACCGATCGCGAAAAAGACGACTTTTTTATCGGGATTGGCGCGGGCGATTTTCAGGCAGTCGATCGGCGAATAAACGACGCGGACATCGGAGCCGCGCGATTTCAGAATGAGGAGATCATCCTTCGAGCCCGGGACCCGGAGCATGTCGCCGAAGGAGCAAAAGATCACGTCGGGCTGGCGCGCGATCTCGAGCGCCTTGTCGATCATCTCGAGGGAAGTGACGCAGACTGGACAGCCGGGACCGTGGACCAGTTCCACCTCGCTTGGCAGCATGCGATCGAGTCCGTATTTAACGATTGAATGAGTCTGGCCGCCGCAGACTTCCATCAGGACCCACGGCTTGGAGACGGTGCGCTTGATTTCTTCGACAATTTTCTGGGCGACTTTTTCGTCGCGATATTCGTCGAGATATTTCATGCGACGCGGCTGGCCGGTTGATCGTCGGAAAGATCGGACACGTCGGGAGGATGTTTCCCGTTGACCGAAGGCGGAGCCAGCATCTCGGTGCCGTCCTCAGCGACGTCTGGAATGTCGAGCTCGGTGAGTTGCTGCATGCGCTCGAGCGCCTGGTAAGTGCGGGCCGCTTCGGCTTCGTCCACTTTGCTGAGCGCGAAGCCGACGTGCACGAGGACGTAATCGCCCATCTCCACCTCGGGCGTGTATTCGAGACAGACCTGTTTGACGATCCCGCCAAAGTTCGCCTTCCCCATGCGCACGCCATTGGCGTCGGTGCTAATTTCAGTGAGTTTCCCGGGAATCGCCAGACACATATTTCTCCTCTGTTGCGCGCGGGCCGGCGACCTTGCTGATCGCCACCCCATCGCAGATTAAAACTGTATCACCTTGGGCTGCGTCCGTCAGGAGTCCGAGCGGGATTTTTTTGGTCGCGCCGTGGACGCGGATTTTGCCGACCGCCATTCCCTCCTCGGTCGCGAGCGCGACGATCTCGCCATAAACCAGGTTCATGTGATCTCCCGGAGCGGACTGTGAGCAAGCCAGGTCTGCCCGAGGGAAATCCCGCCGTCGTTAGGCGGAACCCGCTGCTGCCAGGCGGGCTCAAAGCCGGCGCCTTCCAGTTGATCGATGACCCGCTCGGTCAGGTAGCGATTTTGAAAACATCCCCCGCTCAACGCAATCCGCGTCTCGCGAAAATGCCGGGCCACGGCCAAGATTACGTCCGCGAGGAGATGATGGAAGCGGGCGGCGATCACTCCCGGTCTCACCTGCCGGCGCCGATCGGCGAGGATTGCGCGCAGCGCGGGTTCCCAATCGATCACCAGCGGCCCGGTTCCACTCATCGTGAAAGGATAGCTGTCCGCGGTCGCGGGATCGATCATGAATTCAAGCTCCATCGCGGCCTGCCCTTCGAAGCTGGAGCGCGCTCGCAGGCCAGCCAGCGCCGCGACGCCGTCGAAGAGACGCCCAACGCTCGAGGTCAGCGGGGAGTTCACCTGTCCGCGCAACATGCTGCGCAGCGTCTTCAACTCCGCGGCGGTGAAGTTCTCGATCAGGTCGGTTTGCTCCCAGAGCGCGTCGCCAAAAATCTCGTGGAGCAACCCGAGCGCACCGCGGCGCGGTTCTTTCACGGCCGCGTCGCCACCGGGCAGCCGGAAGGTGCGGAAATGCGCCGCGCGCTGGCAGGAATTATCCTGCACGAGAAAAAATTCGCCGCCCCAGATTGTGCCGTCCGTGCCGTAGCCGGTACCGTCCCAGGCGACGCCGAGCAAAGGCGGCTCGAGATTGTGCTCCGCCATGCAGGAAGCGATGTGGGCCCAATGATGCTGGACCGCAACATGCCGGCCCGGCTGCTGGAGCGCGTATTTGGTCGAGAGATATTCCGGGTGCAGATCGTGCGCGATCACCTCCGGCCGGATGTCGTAAAGGCGGGGCAAATCCGCGACCGTTTTCGTAAAGGCGTCGTGCGCCTGCTGCGTCGCGAGATCGCCGAGATGCTGGCTTATGAAAACGTTCTGCTCCACGCTCAACGCGACCGTGTTTTTCAAATGCGCGCCGACGGCAAGCGTGCTGGCTTGCGGGCGCGCCAGCGTGACCGGGAGCGGCGCGTAACCGCGGGCGCGCCGCAACATCATGGCGCGACCGTGCATCACCCGGACGATCGAGTCGTCCACGTGCCTAACGATGGGCCGATCGTGGACAAGAAAGAAATTGGCGAGGCCGCGGAGGCGGACGACGGCTTCCTTTTCCTCGACGCAAATCGGCTCGTCGCTCCGGTTGCCGCTCGTGGCAACGACGGGGAAATTCAGTTCGCGCAGAAGCAGATGATGGAGCGGCGAAGAAGGCAGCATGAGGCCGAGATTCGGATTGCCCGGAGAAATCGCGGATTGCGAATGGCGGATCGCGGGTTTTTTCTCGAGCAGAACGATCGGCGCCTCGCACGAGGTGAGGAGGGCTGCTTCCAGCTCGGTGATTTCGCAGCAGGAGCGCGCCTGCTCGAGCGAGGGAGACATGACCGCGAAGGGCTTTTCTTCGCGATGTTTGCGCTCCCGCAAACGCTGCACCGCCCCGTCGTTCCGCGCGTCGACCAGAAGCTGGAAACCGCCCACGCCTTTCAGGGCAACGATCCGACCGGCGCGAATTTCCGCCGCCGCCTGGGCGAGCGCATCTTCCCGCCGCGCGACGCACTCGCCTAACGAGTCCCAGAGCTGCAACTGCGGCCCGCAACGCGGACAGGCGATCGGCTCGGCATGAAAACGGCGGTCTGCCGGGTCGCGATATTCGCGGGCGCACTCGGTGCACATCGCGAATTTTTTCATCGAGGTATTCGCGCGATCGTAGGGGAGTGCTTCGACGATCGAGAAACGCGGTCCGCAGTTTGTGCAGTTGGTAAAGGGATAGCGGAAGCGGCGATCGCCCCGGTCGAAAATTTCCCGCAGACAATCCTCGCAGGTCGCGATATCGGGGAGGATGAGCGCCGTCTTTCCGCCGCTTTCTTCGCTCTCCCGGATTTCGAATGCCTCGTAACCGACTGGATCGAGTTGAACGCTCTCGCAGCTCTGGATAACCGCGCGCGGCGGCTTCTCCTTCGTTAGGCGGGCGAGAAAACTTCGCAGCTGCGACGCGCCTCCTTCCACTTCGAGGAAAACTCCCTGGGAGGAATTGTTGACCCAGCCACGCAGCGAAAGCTCAGTTGCCAACCGATAGACGAAGGGTCGAAACCCCACTCCCTGCACGGCGCCGCGGATCTGGACGCGGGCCCGTTCTATTCCGTTGTCTTTCATCGGACGGCTCTGAATTTCGCCGCTCCCGTGGGAAAATGCGACTATCCCGCGTCGTGCAGCCCTTTGTTCGTTTCCTGAATGAGATGATCGACGACCAACTTAAGGTCTTGGGAGTTCTCCCAGACCGCTAACTGTCGATCCGCCCCGGTGCCTTCGCGCAAAATCTGCTCGATGTGCCTTAGCTCACTGGACGACCCGAGTTCATCCACCGCTGGGGCGACGAAATCGAGCAGCTCGTGAATCAGCTCCCGCTCCGGGCGCGCGGCGCGGCGCTCGAAATCGATCAGTTCGCCATCCAAGCCGAAACGCGCGGCGCGCCAGCGATTCTCCTCGAGGAGACGGCGCGGATAGATGGGAAAAGATTTTTTCTCGCTCCGCAACTGCTGCAATCGGACCACGATCGCCTGCATCAAAGCAGCGAGCGCGATCGTATCGTCGACTCGCGATTGCGCATCGCAGATCCGAAATTCGACCGTCTCGAACGAAGGATGGAGCCGGATGTCCCACCAGATTTTGGTGGCGTCTTCGATGCAATCGGTGCTGACGAGCAGATCGATGTAGTCGTCAAATTCCGCGAGGCTGGCGAAGGCTTCGGGCATGCCAGTATGCGGGAGTCGTTCGAAGATGACCTGGCGATACGTCTTCAAACCGGTGTCCTCACCCTGCCAAAAAGGCGAGTTCGCCGAGAGCGCAAAAAGGTGGGGCAAAAAATAGCGCACCTCGTTCATGATCGCGATGCCGACCTCGCGATCCGGGATACCCACGTGAACGTGGAGACCGAAGATGACGTTGCTGCGAGCGATCTGCTGCATGTCCTGCAGGATCGTTCGGTAGCGCTTCTTGTCGGTAATGGGTTGGTCTTCCCACCGGGAAAAAGGATGGGCACCAGCAGAGGCGATCTTCAGTCCGTCGCAGGCCGCCAACCGCACCAGCTCAGAACGCAGGTCGATGATCTGCCGGCGCGCCGCGTGAATGTCGGGGCAAATCTTCGTTTCCAGCTCGATCATCGATTGATGTAGCTCGGAGGCGACCTGGCCCCGCAAGGTCCCTTTGCCATCTTCGATGATTTCTTTGCTGCGCGAACGCAGTTCCCGCGTGGCAGGATCAATGAGCTGAAACTCTTCCTCGATTCCGAGGGTATATACGTGTGGGTTACTCACGCCGGCGATCGAATCGAGCTGGGAACGGTTACCGAAGAAGGCCTTGGACGAAGCCGATCTGGTAGGCGAGGAAAAATCCGAAACCGAGACTGAGCGCGCCCGCCGCCGTACCGAGATGGCGCTGGAGAAATTGGAAGCGGGTCGAATAGGAAATCGGCACCGCGATCGCGGCCGTGATCAGCATCATCCCGGCGATCGTGCCGACCCCGAAGATCAGGAGATACGCCATCGCCCAGCTTGCGTCGTGAATGATCGGCAAAACGAGCAGCGCGACCGCGGCCGAGCCGGCCAGGCCATGCACGGTGCCGATGACGAGCGGCCGAAGCGTCTGGTAAAATTTCAGGCCGCCGAAACGGCGATCGAGCCGGGCCGCAGGAACGGCCTCGGGAGAATGACCGTGGGTGCCGCGGTCATGCCCGTGGATGTGGTTGTGGACGTAATCGCCGTGCACGTGCGCGTGGTGATGTCCGCTTTCGGCCACCTTTTCAACGGAACGAAAAGTGGCGCGCAGATTCAACGTCCCGAGCAGGATCAACATCAGGGCGACTCCAAATTCCAAACCCAGCCCGAGCCGTGCCGGCACGACGATCCCGAAAAGGATGATCGCGCCACCGACGACGAGGAGCGTGAGGCTGTGCCCGATGCCCCAGAAAATTCCGGTCCAAGCCGCGCTCCCGATGCTGCGCTGCCGGCTCACGATCGTAGTCACGGCGACGACATGATCGGAATCGGTCGCGTGGCGCATCCCGAGGAAAAAGCCGAGGAGGAGAATAGGAAGAAAAGTGGTCACGTTCTCGCCTCCGCGACTTCGTTAGGCTGGGTGAAACGGACGGAGCGAATGGCGCATTCTTCGCCTTCAGTGGCCGCCGTCGCCCGGCCGCACTGCGGGCATTCCAGGGTCGCGACGGGCGTGCCGGAAATCGCGCCTTCCCAATATTTCGGCGACCCGCTGTAGGAACAGTGCGAACAGGCGACCTTCCCGAGAGTCGATTCGATCACGAGGGTCGAACCAGCGATCGGCATTTCGGTAATGATCGACTCGTAGCAGAAGCGCAGCTGTTCCTCTTCGATCATGGTGAACTCCCCGATCGCTACCCGCACTTCGACGATCTTCTTATCCGGGTTGGCGCTCGCGAAATCGAGGAGTTTTTCGACCAGCCCGGATGCGATCGAAAACTCATGCATAACAATGGACTGTCTAGACGGCCAACAAGGCGTCGACCACTTCGTCGAGGCCGGTGCCTTTTTTGCAACTGGTTGGGATGACTCTGAGATCGGGTTTCAAAGTGTGCACGTCCTGGATCAGTTGTTCGACGCTCACCTCCATCACCTCGGCCAGGTCGATCTTGTTGATCACGACGAGCTGGGCGCCGAGGAACATGTGCGGATGTTTACGCACCATCCACGGGCCTTCCGTGACACTGACCACGACGACGCGCGCCTTGGAGCCGAGCGGAAATTCCGCCGGGCAAATCAGGTTCCCGATGTTTTCGATGAAGATCATCTTCAACTTGTCGAGCTCGATTTGTTTCAAGCCTTTGCCGACGAGGTTGGCGTCGAGATGGCAGCCGTTGATCGTGGCGATCTGAACGACCGGCACATTCTGCGCGGCGATGGCGTCGGCGTCGTTGCTCGTAGTGGCATCGCCGTTGAAGACCGCGACACCCATCCGGTCCTTTAATTTTTCGACCAGCTTCGTGATCAGTGTGGTCTTACCAGAGCCAATCGCGCCCATGAAATCGATCGCGGTGATGCCGCTCTGGTCGAGCAGGGCGCGGTTGTCTTTCGCAAGCTTGGCATTCGCCTCGAGCAGGCTGTGCTCGAGTTCGATGTCGTAGATTTCGTCCGGCTGAGCTTCGATAATTGGAATCATAAAGACTTAAGTTAGCAGACCTCCCACTCGATTTCTCGCCAGAGACGCATCCGAAAATCCGGATGACGGGATGGGCCGCGCACCGGGGAGCAGCCTCACCTCAGAAGAAACTCCGAGGTGAGGCCAAAGTTCACGCGACTCTTATTTTGCCAATCCGGCCAAGGCGGTCGGAGTGTGCATCTGCTTGAGCAGCTTACCGCCGCCGAGATACATGTGGACGCCGCACGGCAGACAAGGGTCGAAGCTGCGCACCGTGCGCATGACGTCGATTCCCTTGAAGTTGTCCGGGCCGTTTTCCTCGAAGAGGGGGCAGCCTTGCACCGCATCTTCGTAAGGCCCCGGCGTGCCGTAGATGTCGCGCGGGTTCGCGTTCCATGGCGTCGGCGGATACGGATGATAATTCGCGATCTTGCCTTTGCGGATGACCAGGTGATGCGAGAGCACACCGCGAACCGCTTCGTGGAAGCCGCAGCCGATCGCTTCGTCCGGCACTTTGAATGGGGTGAAGGTCGCGGTGCGGCCGGCATGCACTTCTTTCATTGCTTTCTCAAGGAAGTGGAGCGCGCAACCGGCGACGTAAGCTTGGAAATAGGTGCGCGCGCGGTCGCGTTCGATCGTGTTGCTCCATTTCGGAATCTTCCACTCGAACTCGACTTCGCCTTTGAGCGCGGTCTTCGGCAGGCGAATCTTCACGCTTTGGCCGGTCGCTTCGACGTAACCGATGTTGACAAGATTGGCGAGTGCCGTTGACCAAAGGCGCGCGAGCGGGCCGCCCCCGGTGTCCATGGCGAGATGGTCGCCGGTCCGTTTATCGAGCCAGCGGGGCGACATCACCCAGGTATAGTTGCCGCCGAAATCGCGCCGTTGCGGTTTCGGAATGGTGGTCTGATTCCAGGGATGCTTCTTATCGACCGGATTGCCCAGCGGGTCGTTTTTGACAAAGGTCTCGCAGTTATCCCAATCGTCGTAATAGGACGATCCGAGAAGGATACGGATGCCGAGGTTGATATCGACGAGATTGGTCGTGACCAGCTCGCCATCGATCACGATGCCGGGCGTGACGAACATCGCGTTTCCCCAGGCTTCCATCGTTTTGTAATCGTAATCGCAGACGTCCGGATCCTGGAACGAGCCCCAGCAGGCAAGAAGGATGCGACGGCGGCCCACTTCTTCATACCCAGGCAGCGCCTCATAGAAGAAATCGAAGAGATCGTCGTGCAGCGGCACGCATCTCTTCATGAACTCGATGTAGCGCATCAGACGCACCGTGTAGTCTGTGAAAATCTGAATCGATGGGACCGTGCCGACCCCGCCGGGATAAAGCGTCGACGGATGGACGTGGCGTCCTTCCATCAGGCAAAACATCTCGCGGGTATAACGGCTGACGTGTAGGGTTTCGCGGTAGAACTCGCCCGAGAACGGATTCAGCGCCGTCATGATATCGGCGATCGTTTTATAACCGTGATCGTCGGAGTGCGGCGCCGCAGTTTTCTGCGCTTTTTCCCAGACGCTCGGGTTGGTCTCCTTCACCATCATCTCGCAGAAGTCGACCCCGACCAGGTTGTCCTGGAAGATGTTGTGATCGAACATGTACTCGGCCGCTTCGCCGAGGTTCACGATCCATTCCGCGAGCGCGGGTGGCTTGACTCCGTAGGCCATGTTCTGCGCGTAGACCGAGCAGGTGGCGTGGTTGTCGCCGCAGATGCCGCAGATCCGGCTCGTGATGAAATGCGCATCCCGCGGATCCTTGTTCTGCATGAAGATGCTGTAACCGCGGAAGATTGAGGAAGTGCTGTAACACTCGATGACCTTCTTGGAGTCGAAATCGATCTTGGTGTAAATGCCGAGGCTGCCGACGATTCGCGTGATGGGATCCCACGACATCTCGACGATGTTGCCCGACGGAGCGGAAGTTTTGGTAGCGGGTGCTGTTAGGATATCAGGCATATTAGTTTTTCAGTTGAGTTTGCGATTTCGAAGTTTCCATTTAGTTACGCGCGTAGTTTCTCGGCTCATAACCGGTCGTGAGTTCCGCCCGCGGATGCCGCCATTTCGGTTCCTTGTTGACAGTGGTGTTGGTGATGGCGCGGAGCTTGCGCAGCACACCGCCCCACATGCCAACCACCTTGGTCGACAGGGCGGAACCCGGAGGCGCATCCATGAAAGGCATGAACTTATCGGGGAAGCCCGGCATCGTACAGCCGATGCAAATCCCACCCACGTTAGGGCAACCGCCAATCCCGGCCATCCAGCCGCGCTTGGTCACGTTGCAGTTCACCACCGGCCCCCAGCATCCGATTTTCACGAGGCACTTCGGAGAGCCGTATTCCAAGGCGAAATCGCCCTGCTCGTAGTAGCCCGCGCGATCGCAGCCCTCGTGGACGGTCTTCCCGAAGAGCCAGGTCGGCCGCAGTTGTTCATCGAGAGGAATGAGCGGGGCGAGACCCGCCACCTGATAAAGTAGATAGAGGAGCGTCTCCATCATGTTGTCGGGCTGCACCGGGCAACCGGGCACGTTCACGATCGGCAGGCCGGCTTTGGAGCGCCAGCCCCAGCCGAGATAGTCCGCGAGACCCATTGCGCCGGTCGGATTGCCTTCCATCGCGTGGATGCCGCCGTAGGTGGCGCAAGTCCCGCAAGCGACAATGCCGAGAGCTTTTGGCGCGAGCCGATCGATCCACTCGTTGGTGGTAGTCGGCTGACCCGTATCAGGATCGGTGCCGAGAGCGGCCCAGTAGCCTTCCTTCTTGATCTTCTCGTTGGGGATGGAGCCCTCCATCACGAGAACGAATGGATCCAGCTTGCCAGCGGCAGCGTCGTACCAATACTTCATGAACTCGTCGCCGTTTTCATAGGCGATAACCGGGTTGTGCACGTGGACTTTGGGCAACCCGGGTATATTCCCCATGACCAGATCCTCGATGCTGGGTTGGGTCGCGGCCGTGATCGACACCGAATCCCCATCACAACTCAATCCCGTGGTCATCCAGATCACGTGGATTTCTTTTACGGCGGACTCCCGATGTTTGAAGGTCTCGTTTGCAACTACCATGGTGTTTGATTTCCTCTCTGGCGCCGCCCGCACCTGCCGGGCACACTCTCTTCTTATTATCTAACTCACATACCGATCAATAAATTGTAAAATTGGGGAGGGGGAACGGGGTTACATGCTCTTGAGACGCAAATAGCGCCGCATCTCCGGGATCATGGAGA
>JBBSLW010000091.1:0-10569 GCA_038233495.1 Chthoniobacterales bacterium
CAGAATCACATGCGCGCGATTAACGCCGTCCGCGGCGCGGGCGGGATCCGGCAGGCGGTCGAGAGCGGTCTTTTGAAAAGCGGCATCATGTACAACTGCATAAAGCACAAGGTGGAGTTCGTCCTCGCCGGCTCGATTCGCGATGATGGCCCGCTCCCCGACGTCATCACCGACGCGATCGAGGCGCAAAAGGCGATGCGAGCCAAGATCGAGGGTGTGACGATCGCGATGATGATGGGCACGATGTTGCACTCGATCGCGGTTGGGAATTTGCTCCCGGCCTCGGTCAAGACGCTCTGCGTCGACATCAATCCCGGGGTGGTGACGAAGCTGGCCGATCGCGGAACCTTCCAGGCCGTCGGCCTCGTCACCGACATCGAGCCGTTCCTGCGCGAGCTGACCGATTGCATCGGGGCAAATCGTTAGGCAATCAATCTTATGCGCGACCTGTTGCTTTGTCCGCCGGACCATTACGGCATCGAATACGAGATCAATCCCTGGATGAGCCGGGCCCGTGGGGCCGATACGCCGCTCGTCCAGGCGCAATGGCGCGGGCTGCACGAGAAACTGCTCAGCCTCGGCTGCAACGTGAACCTCGTCCCGCCGCAACCGAAGTTGCCCGACATGGTTTTCACCGCCAACGCCGGCCTGGCAGTGGGCAAGAAATTTGTCCCAAGCAATTTTCGGCACAAGGAACGGGCCGCGGAAGCGGGCTTCTTCGCGGACTGGATGAAGGAACGTGGTTACGAAATCATCTGGTTGCCGGAGGATCAGTTTTTCGAAGGGGAAGGCGACGCGCTCTTTGCCGGCGACGCCCTTTTCTGCGGCTACAAATTCCGGACCGACGTGAGCGCGCACCGCAGTGTGGGCGAGATTTTCAATTGCCGCGTCATCTCGGTCGAGCTGGTTGACCCGCGCTTCTATCATATCGACACCTGTTTTTGTCCGCTGACCGATGGCGGCGCGGTCTGGTTCCCGGCCGCCTTCGATGAATATGGGCAGCGCGCGATCCGCAACCACGTCCCGAACCTGATTGATGTGGTCGAGGAAGAAGCGGCGCACTTTTCCTGCAACGCCGTCGTCCTCGACCGCGAAGTCGTCCTGCCACAGGGCGCGCCCAAGCTGATGGAATCGTTAGGCGAACGCGGCTTTAATTGCCACCCGCTGCCGATGACAGAATTCCTCAAAGCCGGTGGCGCCTGCAAATGTCTCACCATGCTCCTGCCGCAGCGGGAGACGGCCGAGGTTCCCTGGTTCGCGGCGGAGAAACCTTAGCGCGCGCGTTTCCGGGCCAGTTCAGTTCTACTCAATGGAGCAAACCTGCGCTAGCGATCTGCCTTCAGGCGTGAACGCCGCCTTGGGTGGTGAAGCAGATCCAACGTCGACTTGTGTCGATAGTTAGCTCTGACCCTCACCGTTCTTACTCACCGTTCTCTACGTGGTTGGCGCGCTCAAAGACCGCCCGACAAAGAAGCGGTTGAGCGTGGCTTGGAAGAGAGAGCAGAGGGATTCACCGAGCGCGGGCGAAGGTTTACGCGAATGGGTCAGGTGGGCGTTGTGCCCTTTCCGCGATGGCGTCTCGCCGGCGCGAGCTTTTCATGATACAAATTGGTCCAACAGATGAGCACGATCACGGAGATTCAGGAAGCTATCGGTCGTCTGCCGGCGCACGAGAAATCCGCCCTCGCCACCTGGCTTCAGTCGCAGGAAGAGCCGCTCATGTCAGAAGCAGAAGAGGCTGCTCTCCTCGCCTCGCTGGATAAAGCGGCCACCCAGCTTGACGCCGGCAAAGGTATTCCCATCGCGCGCGTCCGCGAGGACATCCGCCGATGGGCTACAGAATAGTCTTCGCTCCCCAAGCGCACGCGCGCCTTGCTGAGATCGTCCGCTTCATCGCGCAGGATGATCCGCAAGCTGCCATTCGATTCGGCGATTACCTGGTCGACCGGGCCGAGTCGCTGGCGCAGTTTCCGGAACTCGGAACTCCATACCGAAAGAGGCAGAACGTGCGCCGCCTCTTGTGTAAATCTTACTTGATCTATTATCGGCTTCGTTCTGAGGAACAGGTGATTGAGATCATGGATTTCTGGCACTCCGCGCGTCGCGATCCTGCGATCTAACTCCCATCGATGCCGCGATCGCGGGCTTCAATCGGACTATGGAAGCCCAATCTCAAAGCAGAGTGTCGATAGTGAGCTCTGGGGTTGCCCTGATTTGACGGACAGTGGACTTGGGTCAAAAACCCGAGGAGTCCACATGAAGACACAGATCAGCAAACCAGTTCGTGAGAGAGCGAGCTATACAAAGGAATATAAGCAGGAGGCACTCTCGCTCTGGCGCGCGAGCGGCCGGAGCGCGGCGAAGGTGGCAGCGGAGTTGGGGATCCGCCCGCCGCTGCTCTACCGCTGGGCGCGCACCGAGCGAGCGCCGGATGATCCTGGAAGCGGGCGCAGACCGCGGCGCAGCTTGGAGGAGCTGGAGGCAGAGAACCATCGTTTACGCGCGGAGAACGCCAAGCTCCTGGAGCAGCGTGAAGTGCTAAAAAAATCACTGGGCATCCTCTCCGAAGTGCCGCTGAGCGGGATGCCCGGATCGAAGCCATGAGCGGCCCATACAAGGTAGCTTGGTTATGCGAGGTCTTGCTCGTCTCGCGCAGTGGCTACTACCGCTGGAAAGAGCGGCGTCATCAGCCCGGGCCGCGTCAGGTGGAGAGCCGCTTCTTACGTGCTCGGATCCGGGAGGAGTTTGCGCGCAGTCGTCAGACCTATGGCAGTCCGCGCCTGGCCCGAGTGCTTGGTTGTCCAGGACGGCGCAATCGTATCGCTCGGCTGCTGCGGGCCGAACGCCTCTTTGCCCGGCAGCGCTCCAAGTATCGTCACGCCACCACGGACAGTCGTCATGGCGGACCCATTGCGCCGAATCGTCTCCCAGGCTTCAAAGTCTGTCGTCCCAATCAAGGCTGGGCCACCGATGCCACTGGCGTGCTCACCGGCCAAGGCCGGCTCTATCTGGTCGCTGTCCTCGATCTCTGCAGCCGGCGGGTCGCCGGCTGGGCCATGAGTCCTATCCTCGATGCTCCGCTGACCATCGCCGCGCTGCGCATGGCCCTGCGCCAACGGCAGCCGGGAAGGACCCTCATCGTCCACTCTGATCGGGGCAGTCAGTTCGCCAGCGCCGCTTACCGCCAGGTCTTGGTCGAGCATGGTCTGCTCGCTTCCATGAGCCGCGCCGGGAACTGCTACGATAACGCCTTTATCGAGTCGTTCTGGAGCAGCCTCAAATACGAGTTGGTCTACCACCGCCGCTTCGTCACCCGCGCCGAGGCGCGCACCGCCATCTTCGATTACATCGAGACCTTTTATAACCGCACCAGACTGCACTCCAGTCTTGCCTACACCAGTCCGATGGTTTTTGAATCCCAACTAAACACCTAAACAAAAGGAATTGGTCCCTCATTCACTGTCCGAGAAATCAATGCAAGCCCAGGAGAATATTCTTGCGAATATTACTCATTTAGCGGTCAGGCGCGAAACATTGACCGCACTGCCCATCGCCAGTTGTTCCGCCAGCCACCGCAAGGACACCGTGGTTTGCTGGCGGACCTCCTTGGCGACCTGCTGCACCTTGGGCCGGTCGCTCTTCGGCGAGGTGCAACTCGTCCCTCCGCAGGCCTGCCGCCCGCAATTTGGCCACTATCGCATGCGACGGGATGGGCGGAGGCAGCCGGAGTCGGTCCTCACTATTGACACTGTTCCGCCCGCCCAGCTAGCCTCCCCTACGTGCCACGCCAGCTCCATCTCCAATATGAAGGCGCCATCTACCATCTGCTCAGTCGCGGCGATCGCCGGGAAGACATCTATCGCGACGCGGCCGACGCTTAAAGTGGGGGTCAGTGTGCCACACTTGACAACCCTCCGGCGTCGTCGCCCCAAGACGGCGATCACGCCCGAAGGCAAGATACGCAAGTGAGATGGACGGCCGCTGCGGATGGAATCGAGCGTGCGCTTTGCCACGTACTGAGCCGGGGCGATCGGCGCAAGGCAACCTACCTTGGTGAGAGGATCGGCGGGTTCCAGATAGTCTCTGCCAACTCGCCGGTGCGCACCGCAGTGTGGGCGAGATTTTCAATTGCCGCGTCATCTCGGTCGAGCTGGTTGACCCGCGCTTCTATCATATCGACACCTGCTTTTGTCCGCTGACCGATGGCGGCGCGGTCTGGTTCCCGGCCGCGTTCGATGAATATGGGCAGCGCGCGATCCGCAACCATGTCCCGAACCTGATCGATGTGGTCGAGGAAGAAGCGGCCCACTTTTCCTGCAACGCCGTCGTTCTCGACCGCGAGGTCGTCCTGCCGCAGGGCGCGCCCAGGCTGATGGAGTCGTTAGGCGAACGCGGCTTCAATTGTCACGCGCTGCCGATGACGGAATTCCTCAAGGCCGGCGGCGCCTGCAAATGCCTGACGATGCTCTTGCCGCAGCGGGAGACGGCCGAGATTCCCTGGTTCGCAACGGAGAAATCCTAGCGCGCGGACGGTGTCCCCCAGCAGAAAACCGAGGCGCCGCCCCGCCGCTTTAAAATGCGCGTTGGGTCCGGCAAAGAGCGCGAAGCCCCTGCGCAAGTCGCCAACCGGTCGTTGCAAGACCGCGACGGCCCGTTGCAAGAGCGCGTCACGCCGGCTCCAACTCCGCGTCGATCCGCCAAAAGTGCGCGTTGCGTCACCCCAAGTCCGCGTCGGGCGACCGCGAGAGCGCGTCGGACCGTCAAAAGTCCGCGTCAGCCGCCCAAAAGAGCACGTCGCCCGGCCCAAAGACTGCGTCGGACATTCGCAAGAGCGCGTAGATTCCGCCCAAGTCAGCGACAGATGCCCTAAAGTCCGCGTCAAAGCAGCCAAATCAGCGCCAACATCCCCAAAGCATGTTGAGGAAGCAAAAGAGTGTGCTGAGAAGCTTGCCACACCCGGCAAGCTTTCGTATCACATCACCCCGTGCCCCTTGATAGCTTGAAAGCGAATCTCTCAGAATTCGTCGCCTTCGCCCGCACTCTTCGTGGCGACGAGAAGAGCGAGGCCCAAACTTTCCTCGACCATTTCTTCCGCGCTCTCGGTCACGCCGGCGCGATCGAAGCCGGCGCCACCTTCGAGTTGCGCGTCGCGAAAAAGCCCGGCTCCGCGCAACTTGAATTAATCGTAGGCGGGAACGGCGCTCCCAAGCCGAAAGGCGGCAAGAAATTCGCTGACCTCCTCTGGCCCGATCGCGTCCTCATCGAGATGAAATCGCGAGGCGCGAACCTGGAGAAGCAGCAATCTTTCTACTTTAGCCTTTCTCCTTTCACCTTCTCATCGGTCCTCCTCTGCAACTTCGACGAGTTCTGGATTTACGACTTCGCGATGGAGGCGGAGACGCGCTCGTGGTAAACAACATCATGCCAAGACGAGCGACGCCAGGTAAAGATAAAGCGTCGCCTCGTGTCCGCGAGGCTGAGCAACTCTACTTGGTTCGGAAAGGGATAAGCGGCGCTTTATCAAACGGCAATGGCTTCCGCCATCACCGTCCCAAAGAAGGTCGGGAGGAGGCTCCAGCCGAGTTCACCGATCCAACTAAGGCCCTCGCCGACTTCGCAGACAATAAACGCGGAGCGATAAACAAGCTGCTTTCGTTGAACGCTCATTACCGGACTCACCCATGGCCGGCTCCATACGATTCAACGAAGCATGTCTTGCGACTGGGTGATGCGCGTGATCTCTCGTGGATCGCCGATGGCAGTGTGCATCTCGTCGTTACTTCCCCTCCCTATTGGACCCTCAAGAAATACGAGGACCACGAGCACCAGCTTGGCGAGATCGCCGACTACGACCGGTTTCTCGATGAGCTTGATAAGGTGTGGCGCGAATGCGCACGCGTTCTCGCGCCGGGCGGGAGAATCTGCTGTGTCGTCGGCGACGTTTGCATTCCACGCAAACAAGGACGCCACCGCGTGATGCCCTTGCACGCCGACATTATGGTGCGCGCTCGTTCGTTGGGGCTCGATGCCCTTACTCCCATCATGTGGTTCAAGATCGCTAACGGCGTTACTGAAGCCAAAGGGAACGGCGCCGGTTTCTATGGGAAACCCTACCAGCCCGGTGCCATCATCAAGAACGACGCGGAATACATCCTCTTTCTTCGCAAGGGCGGCGAATACCGCTCCCCTTCGACTACCCAGAAAGCCCTTTCGATGCTCGGTAAGGATGAGATGAAAGCATGGCTGCGCTCGGCTTGGTACGACATCAAAGGGGAATCGACCCGCAAAGGCCATCCCGCCCCTTATCCGGAAAGCCTCGCCGCCCGTTTGATAAAACTCTTCTCCTTCGCCGGTGACACCATTCTTGACCCTTTCGTCGGGACGGGCACAACCAGCCTGGCAGCCATCGCCACCGGCAGAAACAGCATTGGCAACGAAATCGAGCCAACCTATTTGAAGATTGCCGAGCAAAGACTGCGTCTTGCTACCGCGATGCCGCGAGAAGTGGGAACCACCAACGCGACGCTGCGCGTGAAGCGATGACCGAAGAGAAATACTCGCTCCTCAAAACATTTCGCAGCCTTTTCGAAGGCAAGCCCTATCTCCACCGCAAGTCGAACCTGGGCGACTTGGTTGCGTCCCAGCTTTACGAAGACCTCATCGCCTTGAAAAAATCGGCCAAACTCATCGAACGCGTCCAGCATCACGAGCGGGTCGTCAACCAGAAGAATCTCATGACCGGCAAACCCTCCCGGCGAGGGGATGGCACCTTCGGCGAACTCGTCCCCGCCGCTGTCGCCCTAACTGAAAAAGGAATGCTGGTGGCGCGCGGTCCCGTTGCCACGATCGAGATCGGAGCGGAAACAAAGATTCTGGCTAAAGCGATGATCAAACAGATTGATCGCGTCATTACGGACCTAATCAATCAGGCGACACAATTTAAGAGTGGCGGAGGCAATCCCATCTGCGTCGCCTTTGTCGGCGTCAACTTCGCCGAGCAATATGTTTCTTTCGAAGGACGCAAACGCTGGCCCACTGACGGCAAGAAATACAAGCATCCCATTCAAGAGGCGGCTCAGGCCGAGCAACGCCTTAAGGAAAAAGCCAGCCCTGCTTTCGATGAATTCCAGATACTTCGTTTTCGCGCGACTAACGCACGACCGTTTCCTTTTGAATGGGCCGATCTGAGCAAGACCGAGTTGGAGTACTCGTCGGTCCTAACGCGGATTTCGCGCGAGTACGACCGGAGGTATTAGCTGCGAGATTTGAAGGTAATCTATGCTTTTCAGTGTCGAAGATCTCATAGCTGACGCTCCGCCAGTGGTTTCTGTAACTCCCGCTGATATAGCCACTGTGGCTCGCCGTAAAATGATCGAAAACGGCTATAGCCAATTGCCAGTGACAGATGGGACCGGGAAATCGCTAGGAACGGCTGTTACCTTCCGTTCGATCTTAAATGCCCTGAGTAGTCTTGGTGTAACGCTCGATCTTCTGACTGTCGACGACGTCATGGCGCCGGCTCAGGAAGTCAGGATGGATGCGGATCTCCTTACTGTCCTAGATGACATACAAGGAGAGAGCTTTCTTCTAATCGTAGATGCTGAGAGAAAGTTGAGAGGGATCATCACAACGTTCGACACGACAGCTCATTTTCGTCGGTATGCCGAGGACCTAATGGTTGTCGAGGATATCGAGACGATGGTACGCGAATCGATAAAGACGCTTTACGCCGACGACGAGGTGGCGGCCCAGATTCGAAAAGTAATCGAAAAAAAAGGGGTGAAGATCGAAGGGTTTAAGCGAGGTCTTGAACATTATCTCAGCAAGGCCGACCCCTCAATCCGACCATTAGAAGAAGAGACGGTCGCGGAGGCGTTTGCAGTTATTGCCGATGGCCCGCAAAAGAAATTCGAAAACCTAAGTTTCAACGAATTGGCGGAGATATTATTGAAACACCCTAAATGCCCAAGGCCTGCGCTTGCTAAGGGGGTGGGAGAGCTGAGGCGCCTATTGCACGAGGTTCGCGATATTCGCAATGACTTAGCTCACTTCCGCGGCGAAGTCGCTGCGGAGCGCCGGGACAGTCTCCGCTATTGTTCGGATTGGCTCGGCAGGCGCCTTCCAACTGCTGCGGATGCTTTGTCTGAGACTCCAAGCGGCATTGGAAGTGATAATTCGGAAATCGGCTCAATTATTTCGGGCAGTGAGGAACTTCCCCCGTCCGAGGAAGAGCCTCAGGCTGGGGATAGCACATATGCTAAGCTTGCCGTTTTCCTGAACGCTCAACCAGCTCAAGTCCACAGCCGTACGCTTAGCTTCGATCAGCTTGAACAGGTGATTCAGTATTCGCTACCGAAGTCGGCGAAAGTGCATCGAACGTGGTGGGCGAATGATCCAAACCATCCGCAGGCTGCGCAGTGGCTTGATGTCGGATGGCGTGCGCACGGAATTAGCATGACAGAGCAAAGAGTAACGTTTATTCGAATTGCCGAACGCGAGGAGGCCTACATTTACTTTTTTAATAGCGTTATGGACCGGTTGCGCACAGCACCAGAATTCCCGCTAAAGGAAGCGTCACCCCAAGGAGCGAGTTGGCACACGTTTGGTCAATTTTCGTGGGTCAAACCACACTCCGCAGACTTAAATGGTTCCTTCACGCGTCAAAAGATGTTGCGTATTGAGGTTTATATTGACTGCGGTGTGGCTGCGACAAACAAACAGGCTTTTGATGCCATTCATTCCCGCAAGGAACATCTCGAGAAGACTTTGGGACAGCTAAGTTGGGAAAGAATGGACGAAAGACGTTCGTCGCGCATCGCCGTCTACACCCCCGCAAGCATATCGGGAGAGCCGGTTTCACTAGATCGGGTCGCCGATTGGGCTGCGAACAAGACATTGCAGTTTTACGCCGCGTTCAAACCTCAGTTTGAGGCCTTCACAGACGAACGCGCTCCGTAAAAATATGGCATTAGAAGAAGCCGCGCCGCATCTTCGTGAATTCGATGAGCGATATGTTTCATCCGGACGTGCCGCTGTGGTTCATCCGCCGGGTTTTCAAGACGATGGAGGAAACTTCTCATCATTCCTTTCAGGTGTTGACGAAGCGGAGCGACCGGGTGCGCAAGCTGGCCGCGAAACTGCCGTGGCCGAAGAATGTCTGGATGGGCGTGAGCGTGGAAGACAGCCGCGTCTTCGATCGCATCGACGATCTGCGCGAAGTGCCCGCCGCCATCCGCTTCCTCTCCTGCGAGCCGCTCATTGGCTCGCTGGCGGGCATCGATCTGCGGGAGATTCATTGGGTGATTGTCGGCGGCGAGTCCGGGCCGCATTCGCGGGCGATGGACGTTGAATGGGTGCGGGAAGTCTATCGAGCCTGCCGCAAGCAGAAGGTGCCGTTCTTCTTCAAGCAATGGGGCGGCGTGCAAAAGCATCGGACAGGCCGCGAGCTTGGCGGCCGCACTTACGATGAAATGCCAAAGGCCGCTTGAACTCCCGCCCAGGAACCGTGCCTCCGCGACACTGCCGCTGCCACAATTTATCTTCCAGACATGAGCACCGTGACCGAGATTATCGAGGCCGTGAAGCGGCTGGACGAGCGGGCCAAGGCCGAGTTCATGGAAAAGCTCGCCGAGATTGATTTCGAAGACGCTTGGGATCGTCAGATTGAAGCAGATGCAAAGCTGGGCGACTCGATCCTCTTTGGCAGACGGCGCTCGAGGAGATCAAGACCGGATAAAACCGCTTGATGAATCGCGGCCCTCTGCGTTGACATGGCTGCCCTCGATGCGCTGAGACAGCGCACGCTACAGTGCCTTCGCCGGCTGGTTTCTAGGGGAAGCCGCCGCCGCCCATTGCGCCGTAGACTTGGCCGGTGGTGTAGCTCGCGTCGCTCGCCGCCAGTTGCACGTAGATCGAGGCCAACTCCACCGGCTGCCCCGGGCGGCCGAGCGGGGTTTGGCTGCCGAACTCTTTCAGTTTCTCCTGGGTCGCACCGCCGCTGACTTGTAGCGGGGTCCAGATCGGTCCGGGCGCGACGCCGTTTACCCGGATGCCTTTTGCGGCGAGCTGCTTGGCCAGGGAGCGCACGTAGTTCGTGGTCGCCGCTTTGGTTTGCGCATAATCGTAGAGCTCCGGCGAAGGGTCGGTAGCCTGCTCGGAGGTCGTGCCGATGATCGCCGAGCCGGGCGGCAAATGGGGCAGCGCCGCTTTGATGATCCAGAACGGGGCATAGATGTTCGTCTTCATCGTGGCGTCGAAATCTTCGCTCGTGACGTCGAGAATCGATTCGCGGGTCTGCTGCCGTGCCGCGTTCGAGACGAGGATGTCGAGCCCGCCCAGTTGTTTGACCGCGTCGGCCACCATCTTCTGGCAAAACGCTGCCTCGCGCAGGTCGCCCGGGAGCGCGATCGCTTTGCGGCCTTCGGCCTTGATCAACTCGATCACTTCCTTCGCGTCCGGTTCTTCCGAGGGGAAATAATTGATCGCCACATCCGCGCCTTCCCGCGCATAGGCGATCGCGGCTGCGCGGCCCATCCCGGAGTCGCCGCCGGTGATGAGCGCCTTGCGTCC
>JBBSLW010000092.1:0-10531 GCA_038233495.1 Chthoniobacterales bacterium
CTTCCAACTGGCCAGCCTCGCGCCCACCGCTCCTGGACTGTTCCCCTCCAACGCCAGGGTCTGGGGCCGGCGAAGCCCCGACTAAAAAATCTTCAACCGGGGAAAAAATTACCCTCGACAATCAACACCGTTGCTCCGGAGAGTCATGCTTCCGCATGACCAGTTTGGCCTTCTCCTCGCCTAACGGATTTCGGCCAATCTCCGCAGCGTCGCCATGTTCTCCAGATCCTCGCGCAGCTCCTTGCCCTTTGGGGTTTCCAGCACCTTGGGGATTTGCGGAAGCGGCGGTCGCGCATGATGAAGCGAAAAGCTTCCAGGCCGATCTGCCCTTTCCCGATGTGCTCGTGCCGATCGACCCGCGAACCGCGCCCGGTCTTGGAATCGTTCAGGTGCAGCGCGACGAGGTGCGCGAGGCCGATGGTTTGCGCGAATTCCTGGAAGGTCTTTCGCGTTCCGGCCGTGGTCGTGAGGTCGTAGCCGGCCGCGAAAACATGCGCGATATCGAGGCAGACGCAGAGCCGCTCCGGCTCGCGCACGTGGGCGAGGATCGCGGCCAGGTGCTCGAAAGTGTGCCCGAGGCAGGAGCCCTGGCCCGCTGTGGTCTCGAGCGCAATCCGCGTCTTCACTTTCGGAATGCGGGCCAGCACCTGATCGATCGACGCGATCACCTTCGTGAGGCCGGCTTCCTCGCCCACGCCGAGATGCGCGCCCGGATGCAGGACGAGAAAAGGCAAACCGAGCTGATCGGCCCGGGTCAATTCCTCCGCCAGCGCCCGGATGGAATTGGCGTGAAACTGCGGGTTGGTCGCAGCCAGGTTGATCAGGTAATTGGCGTGCGCAAAAACCGCGCTCAGTTCATGGCGTTGCGCGTGGTCGAGAAAGGCTTTGATCTCATCATTCGTCAAAGGTCGCGCGAACCATTGCATGTTGTTCTTCACGAAGATCTGCATCGCGCTGCAATCGATCGAGCGGGCCCGCTCGATCGCGCGATGCACTCCGCCGCCGATCGACATGTGCGCGCCTAACAAGTGGCGAACTTTCTCTTTCGCCTCCATCTAGAACCGCTTCGGGCGCCAGACCGGTTTCGTCAGGCTGCCGGAGCCGTGATATTCGAAAAGCTTGTAGAGCGGCGTCAGGACGAGGCCCGGACCGGTCGCATCGATCCGGATATCGAAGTCGAGGTCGTTCTTGATAAAGTCGATGTCGCCGTGCCCGACCATGGCGAAAAGTTTGCCCGCCACCTTCAGTCGCTCGGTGTGAATGACGCCGTTCTTGATCGTGAAAGGCGCCGTCGCTTCGTGCGCCACGCTGTAACCGGCGCCGGCAAACATCTTGTTCACGAGCTCGGAGAGCGGCCCGAAAATCGGGATCGCGAAAACATCGCCATCGGTTACCTCCACCCTGCCCGTGCCGTAGAGCGCGGGGCGGTCCGCGCCGATGCCGCCGAAATCGAAGCGGCCGCTGAGCGCGCCGCGCGAGGTTGTATATTTGAAATAGAGATCCGTCAGGCTGGAAAAATCCGCCTTTTCCACGGTCAGGTTGGCGTTGTAATGGCGGTCGCCCTTGGCCAGGGAAATATCCGCGCCGCCGGCGAGCGCGCCGGAGAAGAGGTTGGCCTTTAGGTCGATGATCTGGAGGCGGTCATCGGTAAAAAGCAACTGTCCCGAGATCCGGTCGAAGGGCAGAACCTTGTCGATGAAAGTGTAATCCATTCCGTTAGGCGCATCGACGTTGATCTCGAGATGAGTCTGCTTGCCGGAGCCAAACTGCACGACACCGTTCGCGGTGACGTGCGGGATACGATGAAACCGATACGGGACCACGTGTTCCCAGAAACGCGGCTCGATCCACATGATCGCGTCGCCCGGCCGGAGGGTGGTCTCGACATTCGTCAGGGTGACCTCGCGGCGTTTGGAGTTGTAGGAGAAAGCGCCGGTTCCACTGCCTTCGTCGCGCGTCACCCGGAAACTCTCGAGCCCGAAAACGCCGTCGCCGAAATGGAGGCTGGCGCTGGCGCTGTTCATCCAGACCCCGCGGAAACGCGTCCGCCCAAGAGTGAGCGCACCGTCGCCTTTCCATGTCGCAGGGTCGCGGCTCGCGCCATGCAGGCTGAGGCGAATGTTTGGCGCGCGCTGCCATTCCCACTGCCGCAGGAAGGCACGCAGCTTCTCCGGGGCGAGCGATTCGAGCGCGCTCGGGGCGATCGAGCTGTCGAGGTTGAGCCGGAAATCCTCCGGCGCGTCGAAAAGATCCGCATTGAGCAGGCCGCTGCGATGCCGCAGATGCAGGTCGCGCAGCATGGTGCGCCTACCGTCCCAGGCGAAATCGGCGGTCAAGCCCTCAAACTCGGCCTCGTGCCAGGCGAATTTTTCCAGCGCCACTTTTCCCACCACTTCGATCCGCTTCTCCTCCGCCCCGATGCTGGCCGACCCGGAAGCTTCGATCAGCGGCGGCGCGCGAAAGGTGACCGGGTCAAGCATCGCGCCGAGGCCGAAACTGCCTAACAATGGCTTGAGATCGACACTGCTCCGGGCCTGGAATTCGGCCCGGCCGCTGGCCCGGCTCCAAGTCGCGGTCCCGGCGAAGCGCCCGGCGTGATCGCTCCATTCCAGCCGCGGCACAGTCAAGGTGTGATCTTTCCACTCGGTCGCGAGGTGAAAATCCCGCGCCTCATAAGCATCACGCACGATCCGGTTGCCGCGCAGCGTGGCCTCGACGTGGGCGCCCTCCAGTTGGGAAAGATCGCCGGAAAATTTGATCTGCAATTCCGGCGTGTTCCCCGGGTAACTGAAACGCTGTAACATCGTGACGAGCGTCTGAAGCAGGCGGAGGCGGCGGGCCGTTTCCTCGGCTGATTCCCGCGGCGAAGGCCGATAGCTTTCGCGCTTGATCAACTGACCGCTGGCCGAGATGCGCACCCCGCAGAAGACCCCCTCGGCCTGGCTGACCTCGATCCGCTCCGGCGGAAAATAGACGTGAGCGCGGAAACGCTTCAGTTCCGCGTTGGAGACCTGGCCGGCGACGGGCGGAAGCGGGACGGTGAGATCGCCGTTGCGAATGTCGAGCGCGTTGAGGAAAGGCTGATTATGAAAGAGCGCGGCGTAATTGATATCGAGCGAGATTTCGCTCACGAGCGCGAGCGTTTTCTCCCGCTTCTTGTAATCGTAAATCCGGACGTCGCGCGCGATCAGGCCGCGAAAGGGGTCGAGGGTGAGGCGGCGGACGGAGGCTTCGACGCCGCGTTTGTGTAGCTCCTCGACGACGAGGTTGCGCCAGTTGCGGCTGAATCCTTTCCTGGCCAAGTACCAGCCGCCCGCGGTCAGTCCGCCGAGAACGAGAAGGATCACGAGTCGGAGCAGCCACTGCAAAAGCCGCACCCGGGCGGGATAGCGCAGGCGCCCGCGATGGAGCCGCGGACGGGGTGGCTCGCTCAGCACGGTCGACGGCATGCGAATCCCTACGGTCAGAGACGTGGATTTCAAGGGTAGGGTGGGCGTCCCACCCGCCGGCCAAGGCATCCTGCCTGGGCGAACTTTTTAAAAACATTGCCCGTAAGCAGGGCTCTCGCCCGAGGAAAAATACGTCACGGGTGAGTTCCATCGCCATCTTCCTCCCGCGTCCGAGCGCCACACGCGGGACTCTAAGTTCGCAAAGGCAGGATGCCTTTGCCGGCGGGCGGGACGCCCACCCTACCCGGAACAACACGCTACTTAATTTTCGCGTCCACACATTTTGGACTAAACTCCCCGCTCTTGTATGACAATCTCGGATTTGCCGGCGACAAATGCCGTCTTCAATTCCATCAGCACGGTTTTCATCTCGTTAGGCTGGTGGTTTATCCGGCGCGGATTCTGGCGACAGCATATCGCCTGCATGATCACAGCGCTCGTCTCTTCGGCCCTCTTTCTTACCGGCTACCTCGTTTATCATGCGCACGTGGGCGAGAAATCGTCCGGCTACACCGGGCTGATCGCGTGGCTTTATTTCCCGATGCTCATCTCTCACGTCCTGCTCGCTTTCGTTACCCTGCCGCTCGTCATCCTGACCCTCATCCCGGTCTTCCGCCGCCGCTGGGATAAACACCGGCGGATCGCGCGCTGGACAATGCCGATCTGGCTTTATGTCTCGGTCACCGGGGTGCTGGTTTATTTCATCCTCTACCAATGGTTCCCGCCGCCGAGTCTTGCGCTGGGGCGGTAGTTGATGTTTGATCAGGCACGCCCGGCGAGCACGGGCCATTTATGGTGACGATCGCGACGTATAACGAACCGGCCAAGGCCAAGCGGCTGAAAGAAAAATTGCAGCAGGGCGGGTTGAAAGCCGACCTGCATAACGAGGCCAACCTCCAGACCTACGCCTTCATGTCGAAACCGCAGGCGAACGCGAAAGTGATGGTCGAAGAGGCGGACTTCGAGCGCGCCCAAGCGCTCCTCGTGGAATGGGAAGCGGCCGACCCCGATATCGGCGCGCTGCGTTGCCCGCAATGTAACTCCCCCCGGATCCAGTATCCTCAGCTGACCCGCAAATTCCTGACTCCGGCGCTGGCCGGAATTCTTTTTGCGCTGAGAGTTTTCCCGAAGGAATTCTACTGCCAGGATTGCCAATTTACCTGGATGAACGAGCCGGAGCGTCCGCGCTATCGTTTTTGGAATCGCTTCTTTTCCGGCCCGGAGAGCGAGGGCTGAGCGCGCTTCACGCAAGCCGGCTCGCGGTGAGAAATTCCGCTGCCGGCCGCGGCGATCGCGTCCTTGGCAGCGCCTCGATTTGACTCGATGAAATGGCTTTTCGCTTTGCTTCTGGCCGCGCTGATCTTTGGCGGCGCGGCGCTTTTTAGTTACAAGATTTTCATTCGCCCCGAGCTCGTGATGCGGGCCGAGGGCAAGGCCACCGCGCCGGTCATGCCGACACCGGACATCAGCCTACCGGAATTTCGCGCCGCGCAAAAAATCAAAGCCGACGGCAAACTGCTCGAAGCGCGCGCCGCGCTGACCGCGTTCATCCAGAAATATCCGAGCGGCCTGCACGTCGGCGAAGCGCAGGATCTGCTCGGCCAGGTGAACATCAGCATCCTCCTCTCGGATTATCCGACCCCCGAAAAAGTAGAATACATCGTGCGCAGTGGCGACGTCCTCGCGCGGGTCGCGTCGAAAATGAAATCGACCCCGGAGCTGATCATGCGCACGAACAACCTGAGCGGAACGATGCTCCGGATCGGGCAAAAACTGCTCATTTCGCGCCCGGAATTTTCCGTCCTTATCCAGCGCAACGCGAAGCTGCTCTACCTGCTCGACCACGAGCGCTTCTTCAAGCGCTACCACCTGCTGGAGGAAAAGCTCCCGGCCAATCCGCCGGCGAAAATCAACACCCGCGTGGCCGAGATCATGGCCTGGAAAAACGGGAAACGCATCGGCATCGGGAGCCGCGATTTTCTCAACAGCACGCGCTGGATTCGTCTCGGCACCCCCGGTTATGTGATCTATTCTGAGCCGGATGATTCGCACCAGATTCTCGACATCCCCCCGCCGGCCCAGGGGATCGGGATGACGGCGACCGACGTGGAAGAATTGAGCGGCCTTGTAAACCCGAGAACGGCTGTCACCATTACGCCCTAGCGACCATGGATTCGCAACCGCTCGATTTCGAAAAGCCGATCCTGGAATTGCAACGCCGATTGCAGGAACTCAAATCGCACTCCGACAAACATGAGATCGATTTCGATTCCGAAGTGGAATCGATGGAACTCAAGATCCGCGAGACGCGGCGCGAGATTTACGAGAATCTGACCGCCTGGCAACAAGTGCAAATCGCGCGTCACGTCCAGCGGCCCTTCGCGCTCGATTATATCGGACGCTGTTTTACCGAATGGGTCGAGCTCCATGGCGACCGCGTCTTCGGCGACGACAAGGCGATGCCCTGCGGCCTGGCCAGGCTCGGCCCCTATCGCTGCGCCGTCGTCTCCCAGCAAAAAGGTCGCGACACGAAGGAAAACGTGAAACGCAATTTCGGCTGCGCCTACCCGGAAGGCTACCGCAAGGCGCTCCGCGTGATGCGGCTGGCCGAAAAATTCAAGCTCCCCGTCATCGCGCTCATCGACACGCCCGGCGCCTATCCCGGGATCGGCTCGGAGGAACGCCACATCGCGGAAGCGATCGCGGTCAACCTGCGGGAAATGATGATCCTGCGGGTACCGATCATCGCCTGCGTCATCGGCGAAGGCGGCTCGGGCGGCGCGCTCGGGATCGGGGTGGCCGATAGCGTCCTCATTCTCGAGAACTCGTACTACTCCGTGATCAGCCCGGAAGCCTGCTCCGCGATCTTGTGGAAGGATCGGAAGCACGCGCCGGAAGCGGCCGAGGCCCTCAAGCTGACCGCGGAAGACCTGATGCGGCTCGGCGTCGTGGACGAAGTGGTGAGCGAACCGGAAGGGGGCGCGCATCGCGATCACGACCTGGCCGCGGCCAACCTCGGCGGCGCGCTTCGGCGCAGCCTGAAGCGCGCGCTCGAGCTGCCGATCGATGACCTGCTCAAGGCGCGCTACGCGAAATTCCGCAAGCTCGGCAACTTCGCCGAGCCCAAGACAAAAAACGGCGCCTAACGAGCGTCGGCCGTGACCATAGAGGGCCGCGACGGCTCTTTCACCCCGGGCGGGAGCGGCGGATACAAAAAGCGCAGGACCGCCTCGAAGCGCGCTCCCCAGGCCCGCTCGCTGTGATCGCCGCCTTCCACCTCGGTGTATTGCAAATCGTAGTAGACCCGCCAGCCGCGCTCGACCAGCCGGTCGCGCAGCGCGGCGGCCCGTTCCCAGTCCGGCTCGTGGGTGCCGGTATCGAGCCAGATCTTGAGCGGCGGCTTTTCCTCGAGCTCGTCGAGGAGACGGTAGATCACGCAATCATCCCACCAGATCGAGGGCGAGAGGACGGCGAGCCGCTGAAAAGTCTCCGGAAACCAAAGGCCAAGAGTAAGGGTGGCGAGCCCGCCTAACGACGATCCGCCGAGCCCGGTAAACTCCGCTTCCGGCAGGGTCCGGTATTTTTGATCGATAAACGGCTTGAGCTCATCGCGCAAAAAGCGGCCATATTTCCGGAGCAAACCGCGGCTCCGTTTCTTGCGCGGCGCGCTCGAGTCGATCACCCCGCGGCTGGGCGCGTATTCATGAATCCGATCGTCGCCCATGTTCGCCACCGCCACGATGATGAGCGGCTCGATCAGGCGTTTTCTCGTCAGGCGTTGAGCTGCTTCATCGGCTCCCCATTCCACGCCGCCGAAGGCCGTCGCGGCGTCGAAGATATTCTGGCCATCGTGCAGATAGAGAACGGGAAAACGCCGCCGCCCCGACTGCCGGTAACCTGGCGGCAGGTAGACGAGCACATCGCGCTGGTTGCGCAGAATGCCGGAGGCGAAGCCCGCATGCTTCTGAATGTTTCCGGTCAGGGTGTGCTCTTGGTCCATCGAAGGCGGTTGTATCGTCGAGATGGATCGTCTCTGCAACCGGCGCAGGCCGCGTCAAAAACCGGCTTCGATCTTAACGCTCGAGCGCCGCCTGGGCCGCCGCGAGCCGCGCAATCGGCACGCGGAACGGGCTGCAGCTGACGTAATCGAGCCCGAGCCGGTGGCAGAATTTCACACTCTCGGGATCGCCGCCGTGTTCGCCGCAAATCCCGAGCTTGATCTTCGGCCGCGTGCTCCGGCCTTTCTCGACCGCGATCTCCATCAATTGGCCGACGCCGCTTTGGTCGAGGGTGGCAAATGGGTTCTTCTTGAAGATCTCGTTCTCGGTGTAGGGCATGAGGAAATTCCCCATGTCGTCGCGGCTGATGCCCATCGCCATCTGCGTGAGATCGTTCGTGCCGAAGCTGAAAAACTCCGCGCTCTCCGCCACTTCGTCGGCGGTCAACGCGCCGCGCGGGACCTCGATCATGGTCCCGACCAGATAGTCGAACTTCACTTTTTTCGCGTCCATCACTTCGCGCGCGACGCGGTGCACGATCGCGGCCTGGAGATCGAATTCCTTCTTGAAACCGACGAGCGGAATCATGATCTCGGGTTTGACCGCGATCTTCTTCTTCGTGACCGCAGCGGCGGCTTCGAAAACCGCGCGCGCCTGCATCTCGGTGATCTCCGGGTAGGCGATCCCGAGCCGGCAACCGCGATGGCCGAGCATGGGATTGAATTCGTGCAGTTGCGCGACGCGCTGCTGGATGAATTCCACCTTGATCCCGAGCGTCTTCGCGAGGTCGAGCTGCTGCTCCTTGGTGTGCGGCAGGAATTCGTGCAAGGGCGGATCGAGAAAACGAATCGTGGCCGGACAGCCTTTGAGCGCCTTGAAGATGCCGGTGAAATCTTCGCGTTGATAAGGCAGCAACTTCGCGAGCGCTTTCTTCCGGTCCTCCAGGTTCGCCGCCAGGATCATCTCGCGCATCGCGTCGATCCGGTTCCCCTCGAAAAACATGTGCTCCGTGCGAGTCAGCCCGATCCCGACCGCGCCGAACGCGAGCGCGTTGCGGGTCTGCTCGGGGTTATCCGCGTTGCAGCGCACCGCGAGCCGCGCGGCCTGCCCGCACCAGGTCATGAGCTGGTTGAACGCCTTGAATTTTTCGGTCTTTTGCGCGGCCTTATCGCCTTCCAGCATCCCGGTGATGATCTCGCTCGGCGCCGTCGCAAGTTGCCCGGCGTAGACCGTGCCGGCGGTACCATCGATGGAAAGGTAATCGCCTTCCTTGAAGACCTGTTTCGCGACCGAGACGGTTTTTTTCGTGTAATCGATTCGCAGTTCCGATGCGCCGCAGATGCAGACCTTGCCCATCTGCCGCGCGACCAGCGCCGCATGCGAAGAGACGCCGCCGCGCGCGGTGAGAATCCCTTCCGCCGCGATCATGCCGCGGAGATCTTCCGGGCTCGTTTCGTTCCGGACGAGCAGCACTTTTTCTCCACGATCCGCGGCGCTCTCCGCGCGATCGGCGTTGAGATAAATCTTCCCGGAAGCCGCGCCCGGTCCCGCGGGCAACCCGCTCGCGATCACTTTCGCCTTCTTCATTTCCGACGGGTCAAAAATTGGCGCGAGAAGTTGATCGAGCTGATCCGCCGGGTTGCGTTTCACCGCGGTTTTCCAGTCGATCAATTTCTCATGGTACATGTCCATCGAGAATTTGAGCGCGGCGGCGGCGGTTCGTTTTCCATTCCGCGTCTGGAGCATGAACAACTTCCGATCCTGGATCGTGAACTCGACGTCCTGGACGTCTGTGAAATGCTGCTCGAGCCGCGCCCGCACCTTGAGCAGCTCCGCGTACGCCTTCGGCATGAGCTTTTTCAACTCCAGCACCGGCTGCGGCGTGCGCACCCCGGCGACTACGTCTTCGCCCTGGGCGTCGATTAAAAATTCGCCGTAAAATTCGTTTACCCCGTTCGCCGGGTTCCGCGTAAAGGCGACGCCCGAGCCGGAATTAGCTCCGGTATTTCCATAGACCATCGCCTGCACGTTGACGGCCGTGCCCCATTCCTGGGGAATATTATATTTGCGCCGGTAAACGATCGCGCGGTCGTTCATCCACGAGCCGAACACCGCGCTCGCCGCCCCGCGGAGCTGGTCCCACGGGTCGTTCGGAAATGCGTCGCCGGTGCGTTCCTTGACAAGTTTCTTGAAACGCGTCACCAGCTCCTGGTAATCCGCCGCGTCGAGCTTGGAATCATCGATGTCGTGACGCCCGTGCTTCTCGTCTTTGTAGTGCTCGATCACCTCCTCGAAAGGATCGTGATCTTCGCCTTCGCGCTTTTGCACGCCCATCACGACGTCGCCATACATCTGGATGAAACGCCGGTAACAATCCCACGCGAAACGCTCGTTCTTGGTCGCCGCGACCAGTGCTTTCACCGTCTCATCGTTCAAACCGAGATTCAGGATCGTGTCCATCATCCCCGGCATCGAATCGCGCGCGCCGGACCGAACCGCGACGAGAAGCGGCATCTTCGTGGTGTCGCCAAACTTCGTGCCCATGATCCACTCCATGTTCGCGATCCCCTTCTCCATCTCGGCCTGAAGCGTGGGCGGATACTGCTTTTTATGGGCGTAATAATAGGTGCAGACTTCGGTCGTGATGGTGAACCCGGGAGGCACCGGCAAGCCGATGCGCGTCATCTCCGCGAGGTTGGCGCCTTTGCCACCGAGGAGCGGCTTCATCTTGCCGCCGCCGTCGGCTTTGCCGCCGCCAAAATTGTAAACGTGACGAACGGCCTTCCCCGCTTTGGCTTTGGAAACGTTTTTCGAGCGGGACGATTTGCTTTTTGTGGCCATGAGAGATCGGAAAACTGAGGTCGAATTTGCGCGGGAAGCGCAAACTAAAGCTGCAGGTCAGGGTGTCAACGCGAGGCCGCCGGGACAGGTGGCTGGCGCAGCCCGACAAGGAAGAGATTGAGGATTAAGCGGGCTCGGCGGCGAGCACGTCGTCGATCGCGTCGGCGAAATCGTCGACCCCCGACATTGGCACGATGATGACGTTACGGTGGCCCTGGCTGTCCTCGGTGATGCGGAGAAATC
>JBBSLW010000093.1:0-10529 GCA_038233495.1 Chthoniobacterales bacterium
ATTTTTTTACACCGACGGAGTTCTCCCGTTACGATCGGCCCTGGTACAAGCACCCGTGGTTCTACCTCCCGCTCGTCGTGCTCGCGGTCGTGCTCGTCGCCGGGCTGCTCGCCTTTCTGCCCCTCGCCGCCTCGCTCAAACACCAGGCCGCTACTTTCGATCTCAAACATCTTGAGCAGATGGAATCGGCCAGCGTGATCGTCGATCGCAACGACAAGATCTTTGGCCAGATCTACGTCGAGAATCGCGAGACCATTCCCTACGACCAGCTCCCGCCCGACCTCGTCAACGCCATCATCGCGACGGAGGACAACAAATTTTACCAGCACCACGGCTACGACTTGTCTGGCATCGTCCGGGCCGCGCTCAAGAACGCGGTCGCCGGCCATGTCCGCCAGGGGGCGAGCACGATCACGCAGCAGCTGGCGCGCAACAGTTTCGAGCTCAAGGGCAAAACCTTCCGGCGCAAGCTGCTCGAGATGTTCGTCGCCCGCCGGATCGAGGATAATTTCTCGAAGCAAAAAATCATGGAGCTCTACCTCAACCGGATTTATTTCGGCGGCGGGCTCTACGGTGCGGAAGCGGCCGCGCGCGGCTATTTCGACAAACCGGCGCGCGAGATGACGCTGGCGGAATCCGCCACCCTGGCCGGGCTGGTGAAGAGCCCGAACAAACTTTCGCCCTGGTCGGATCGGGAGCTTTCGCATGAGGCGCGAAACTTCGTCCTCAGCCGGATGCGCGAGCTCGGTTTTATCAACTCCGAGCAGTCCGAGAACGGAAAGGCGGCGGAGCTCACGCTCGGCAACCGGCAAAATGCCCGGGGCCAGAACTACGCGATCGATTACATCCGCCAGCAGGTCATCGCGGCGGTCGGCTGGGACCGCGCGATGAGCGACGGTTTTCGCATCCACACTACGATCGACGCCGGGCTCCAGAACGTGGCCGAGAAATCGCTCCGCGCCCAGCTCGACGCAGCCGAGGAAACGCCCGGCTACGATCACCAGACCTACGCCCAATACGCCGACTACCTGCGCGAGGCGCGGGCGAACAAGGAGCCTAACGAAAAGGCGCCGAAGGCGCCGAAATATCTGCAGGGCGCGGTCATCGCGCTCGATAACAAGACCGGGGGCATCCTTGCCCTCGTCGGCGGGCGCGATTTTGAGCATAACGAATACAATCGCGCCCTCCAGGCCCGACGGCCGCCGGGGACGGCGATGTTGCCCTTCGTCTACGCCGCCGCTTTCGCGAAAGGGCTTTTCCCCGGGTCGCTGGTCGAGGATTCGGCGCTCGATAATCGCACCGTCATGATCGGCGGCACGACCGGCATCCTCGGCGAATGGGGCCCGGAGAATGCCGAGAACCGTTACGAAGGCCAGATCACCGCGCGCGAAGCGCTCGCCAAATCGAAGAACGGCTCCGCAGTCCGCGTCGGTACGACGGCCGGGCTCGACGCCGTGACCCAGCTCGTGCACGCGGCCGGCGTGGAAACCAAGTTGCGCCCTTATCCGGCCACCTTCCTCGGGAGCAGCGAGATCACGCTGGCCGAGCTGGCCCGGGCCTACACCATTTTCCCTAACGGCGGCTGGCGCCCGGCCGCGCCGCATATTCTCGACCGGATCGAGGACAAGGAAGGCAACGTCGTCTGGCGGTCGGAGGAGGAGAAGGCGCGGCAGCCGGTGATCAAGGCCGAGATCGCCTACGAAGTCACTTCCTGCCTGGTGGATGCCCTGAAGGAAGGCACCGGGCAGGTGGCTTATCAGAAATATGGACTGAAAAATTTCCCCGCCGCGGGCAAAACCGGCACGGCCTACGATTTTACCGACGCGCTGTTTGCCGGTTACGATACTGACCTGACCTGCGTCGTCTGGGCGGGGTTCGACAAGCCGCAGAAAATTTATCGGGGCGCTTTCGGAAACGTGCTCGCGCTCCCGGTCTGGGTGGATGTGATGAACGCTTCGCTCGCCAAATATTCGGCGCGCGAATTCGCGGTCCCGCCCGGTCTGCACAAAGTCGAGATCTGCTCGAAATCCGGTCTCCTCGCGACGGATAAATGTTACGACAACGTCAAGAGCGCGAGCGGTGACGTCGTTAGGCGGCGGACCAGCTACCTCGAGTATGCGACGGACGAACAGATGCCGACCGATCCCTGCGATGTGCATGGCGACTCGGTCCGGACGCAGCTGGTGAAGAAATTTGAAAGCAGCCAGTGGCCGCGGGCCGCGCTCGCGATCGATACCGATCAAGTTGCGGCGGTCACAATGCAGGGGCCGACGCTGCTCGCGGGGGAGGATCCCTACGGCGCGGTCGGTTCCACTTTTAAACCCAAGACGGTGGCGAAACAGGACGCCGTTCCGGAGTTCGACCCGGAGAAACCGGTTAAGCGCGCCATCCCGGTGAATCCGGGCCCGGTGCCGTTGGCCAACGGAGAGATCGAAGTGCGCCGGGCCGAGCCGGTCCGTCCGATCGATGAAGCGGGCGAGCCGCTCCTGCAAAACGAGCCGCCGCAGCCGCTGGATTTTGGTGACGACAACTGAGCGCATTGCGGCGGGCGGTTTTCGGCTCACCGTGCTCAACCCGGGCGGCGGGGATACGGATCAGGACTTTTCGTTAGGCGCGAATCCGCCCGATGACGGCCGGCATGCGCCGGTGAATTTTCATGGTTACGCCGCCTGCACGCGCGGAGTTTTCCATCGAGAGGTGAAACACGCGGTCGCGCAAGGGCTCCCGGTGCTCCTGCTTTTGCGCGGTGATTTCAAGGAAACGCAGCGCGCGCTGGCCGAGTTGCAGAAGCGCGGCCGGCCGGTAGCGGTTTCGTTGAAGGAAACCGGTCTACACCAGATCGCCCGGCAACTGGGCGATCCGAAGCGTGCGCGGCGCTTTCGCGAAATCGTGCAGGCGGCGGATGGCTGCCTCGCGGCCACTCCGGAAGCGCTCGCTTTTTATGGCGCCGGCCAGTTCGTTCCCACTCCTTATCCATTGAGCGATTCGCGCTGGGATTTTTCGGTTCCGTTAGGCGAACGGCGCGGGATTTTTATCGGGACTCGAGAATGGGATGTGCCGACGCGGCAGCATTTGGCCGCGCTGGTTTTGGCGCTCGGGCTGGGAGAGCCGGTCACGGTTTTCGATGAAGACCCGCGCCGTTGCCGCGAGGTGCTCGCGGCGCTCGGATTCGACGATGGCGCGGTGCGCATCCTGGAAAAGCGGCTGCCGTATTCGGATTACCTGCGGGAGATGGCGCGACACAAAATCGTGCTGCAAGCCGACCAGAGCAGCGTGCCGGGGCAGGTCGCGGGCGACGCGCTCCTTTGCCGGCTGCCGTGTGTGGGCGGCGATGGGGCGATTGACCGGCTGGCCCATCCGGAAACCTGCGGTTACGGGAGATCGTTAGGCGAACTGCGAGAGATCGCGGCGCGGCTTCTGCGCGACGCGGGATCCTATGCCGAAAGTGTGGCCAGGATGGAGCAACAGGCGGGTGAGAAAGTCGGTTACGAAGCAGTGGCGGAACATCTCGCGCGATTCTTCGACACGTTTCCTTCTCGCGCCTGACGCCCCTGAAATTCTGTCATCCCGAGAACTTATGTGAGGCGGCTTTCAGGTGCAGCGTCGAGAGGACGCTTGTGAGATCCCTCTCCGTCCTTCGGCGGCTCGGGATGACAGACCTGGAGAGGCGCGCCTTAGCTCGCGGCTCCGCTCTATTGCCCGAGCGCCTCGAAATAATAGTCCTCAAGCGTGCGGCTCTGCGCGCGTTGTTCGAATTTTTCCGCCACGGCGTGCGCCCCTTCTTGCGCGAGTTGACTCAATTCTTCCGGCCGCTCCGCCCAATCGAGCAAAGCCCCGCCGAGCGCGGCGTGATCGCGCTCCGCGACCAGAACCCCGCTCACGCCATGATCGATCGCTTCCGGAATGCCCCCGTGACGCGTCGCAAAAACCGGCAGCCCGCTCGCCATCGCCTCGAGCATCGCGTTCGGCACTCCCTCCTGGTTTCCATCCGCGCCGAGCTCGCTCGGATGAAGGAAAACGTGCGCCTGCGAAAACTGCGCGCGCAATTCCGCCTGCGAAAGAAAACCGGCAAGACGGACCGCGTCGTCCACCCCAAGTTCGCGCGCCAGGTACTCCAATTCGCCCGCCATCGGGCCTTCGCCCGCGATCGTAAATCTCGCGGCGGGATATTTTTTCCGGAACGCCGCGAAAGCGCGCAGGCTGGTCTGCAATCCTTTCTTCTCGATCAAGCGACCGGCCTGCAGGAAGCGCCAGCCGCCGTCGTTAGGCCGGGTTCTGGCCTGGAAAGGAATCTCCGCCAGCGGGATCCCGGTGCGATGCAGCCGGATCTTCTCCGGCGGACAACCGAGTTCGCCGACCGCCCGGGCCAGCGACTCCGACCGCACCAGGACCAGACGAGCCGCGGCCAGCATCTCGCGCGTCGCGGCGCGATAGCGCGGTTTGTCGAGATCGACCAGCACATCGGCGCCGTGAAACGAAACGACCGTCGGCCGCGTCCACTGCCGGATCAGCGGCAAAAGATGAACCGCGATGTGCCCGAAGTAGATGTGGAGAAGTCGCGCCGCGTTCTCCGAGAGGATCCGTTCGATCTGCGACACTTCCGCGCGCGACATCTGCCACGGGGCGTTTTGCACGGTGCGAAACCAAAAGCGACGCAGGCAATGGGTCGCCGGTTTCCCGACCACGAAAACCGGCTCAAACGGAAAGCGCTCCGTCTCCTCGCGTTTCTGCGCAATCACGACTGGCCGGAAGCGTTCCAAGGCCGTGATCTGCCGGTAGATGTGGAGCATCTCCGGCTTGAGAAACGTCGCGCAATAGGAGGCGACGACAGGCGGAGAGCGCTCAGGCACGCCTAACGTTCAACTCAATCGCGCGCCATTCAACTCCGCCAGTGTAGCGTGCGCTGTCTCAGCGCATTCCCCAAAGAGCCGCACCAAATCCGTCGAGGACAGCGGACGCTACAACGCTGGCGAACGTGCCGCGGACACGGGTCACTCGGTACCGGCTACGGATTCTTCTCTAGAACGTCCAGGCAAAGAGCACGATGCCCTTTGGTTTGCCCGGTTCGTTAGGATCATGCGAGACATGGTCCTGGCCGTTGCCGTAACGGGCCGGCGCGGCCGGGTTGATCATCTGCACCGGGTTGCCGTGGCGGATCGCTGCCTGGACCACGCCTTCGATCGGCACGAGCGGCGCAGCGGCTGGCGGCCGCGGTTTCGGCAGGGTGGTCGTCACCTCACCGGTGGTGGTAGTGGTCGTCGTGGTCGTCAATTCACCCTGACCCTGCCCGAAGGCGACGCTGGTGGCGGCCACCAGTAGAATGCTGAGAAGTGTTTTCTTCATAATTTTCTCCCGAGGCATCGGTCGGCGCGCTATTTCTTGCCCGCGCTCCGGCCGCACCCCACTATTATAAATCGATGGATTACATTGAAAAGGCCGCACGTGTCCTTGATTTGGAAATTTCCGAGCTGCAGCGGCTCCGGCAAAGATTGGGCGAAAGCTTTGTTCGCGCGGTCGATTTGATCAAGCAGGCGGTCGAAGGCCGCGGCAAAGTGATCGTCCTCGGGGTCGGGAAATCCGGCCACATCGGCGGGAAGATCGCGGCCACCCTGACCAGCACCGGTTCGCCCGCGGTCGTGCTCGATTCGCTGAACGCGCTTCACGGCGACCTCGGCGTGGTCGCGGATGGCGACGTTGTGCTCGCGCTCAGCTACAGCGGCGAGACGGAGGAACTCCTCCGCATCCTGCCGGCGATCACGCGGTTTCAGGTGGCGGTGATCGCGCTCTGCGGCGCGGGCGGCTCGACCCTGGCGCAGAATTGCGATGTCTTTATCGACGTTAACGTGGAGCAGGAAGCGTGTCCGCTAAATCTGGCGCCGACCTCGAGCACGACCGTGATGCTCGCGCTCGGCGACGCCCTCGCCATGGTCCTGCTCGAGGCGCGCGGTTTTCAGAAGGAGGATTTCGCGAAGTTTCATCCCGGCGGAATGGTCGGGCGCAGCCTGCTCCTGCGCGTCCACCAGGTGATGCGGCCGCGCAGCGCGCTCGCCCTCGTTAGGCCGGAGACCAACATCCGGGCTGTGCTCGAGCTCATGACTTCGCTCCGGGCCGGCGCCGCGGTGGTGGCGGACGCGGAAGAGAAGTTGCTCGGCATTTTTACCCACGGCGATTTCGTGCGGCATTTCCAGACCGATCCGCGGGTCGGCGAACGGCTCGTGGCCGACCTCATGACGCTCAACCCGGTGGTCGTGCAGCAGGACAAACTCGCGGTCGAAGTGCTCAACCTGCTCGAGCGTCACCGGATCGATGACCTCGTGGTGGTCGACGAGCGCGGGGTGCCGGTGGGGATTGTTGATTCGCAGGACCTGACCAAGCTGAAGTTGCTCTGATCCGGAAAAAGGAAATGAGCTACGGATAGACACACATTTCACAGATGGTGTGAGGCAAATGTTCCTCCATCTGTGTTTCATCCGTGTCCATCTGTGGCCCGCCCGTTCCGCGGAAAGTTGCTTTGCGCCGACGCCCCTGCTAAAACTTTCAACTCCCAACCAAGCACTCTTTTCTTCTATGGCCGCCGCAAACGATCTCCGCAAAGGACAGGCAATTAAATACAACGGCAACACCGCCATCGTGCTGGACGTGCAGCACCGCACCCCGGGAAACCTGCGCGCCTTCGTCCAGGCGATCATTCGTTACATTAACACCGGCAAAAGCGCCGATGTCCGCTTCGGCTCAACCGACAAGGTGGAGTTGGTCGATATCTCGCACACCACTCTCGAGTTCAGCTACAAGGACAACACCGGCTTCCATTTCATGGACCCGAACACCTACGAGACGATCACCCTGGATGAGCATCTGCTCGCCGAGGCGAAAGATTACCTGGTCGAGAATCTGCCCGTGGAAGTGCTCTTTACCGAAAGCCGGCCCGTGCAGGTGGAACTGCCTTCCTCGGTCCAGCTCAAGGTGGTGGAAGCGCCGGAAGGCCTGCGCGGCGACACCGCCAGCAACGTGACCAAGCCGGCGCTGCTCGAGACCGGCAAGACGGTCAATGTCCCGCTCTTCATCAACGAAGGCGAAACGATCAAGATCGACACGCGCACCGGCGCCTACATGGGCCGCGCCTAACGAATGGCGGCGCGCCGCTCACCCCGCCCCAACGTCCGGAAGAAACCGGCGACGCGGCGGCGCGTGACGATGGCCCGGTCGCGCGCGCCGGCCCCGCGCTATGCCCCCATGGCGGAGGGGCTGATGGTTCCCACGAAGTGGGTTAAATTCATCTTCGCGCTCTTCCTCCTCCCGCTCTGCGCGGTCCTGAGCCAGACGTTTTTCACTTCCTTCGCGCGGGCCACGGTCGCGGAACGTCTCTGGGCCGCGCAGGAATTCTGGTTCTTCTCGTTAGGCGCAGTCCTTTGGCTGATCGCGTTTTTCGGGTTGCCGCGGCCGGTCGTGCTCTACGTTTTCGGGCATGAACTGACCCACGCGCTCTGGGTCTGGATGATGGGCGGACGGGTCAGTCGATTCAAGGTGGGGCGGGACGGCGGCCATATCCTGACCGACAAAAACAACTTCCTCATCGCGCTCGCGCCCTATTTTTTTCCGCTCTACAGCATTCTTGTTCTGGCGCTCTACGGCGGGTGCAGCCTCTTCACCAACATGCAGCCTTACGGCCGGTTGCTGTACGCGTTAATCGGCGTGACCTGGGCGTTCCACCTCAGTTTTACCTGCTGGATGATTCCGAAAAACCAGAGCGACCTGAGCGATAACGGCACGATTTTTTCGCTCGTGATCATTTACCTGATCAACCTGCTCCTCCTCGCCGCGATGCTGATCGTGGCCTCGCCCAATATCACGTTTGAGAGCTTCGGCGCGGACCTCCTGCGGAACATCGCCAACTTGTCGCACCAGGTCGTGGTCTTCCTGGAGCGAGCCTAACGAAGGCTCTCGTCGCGCTCAGGTCAGGGCCGCAAAAGGGAGCCATGCGAAAGCGCGGGCCAGGTCGAGTTTCCCATTTTGCCCGGCGAACTCTTCACCGGTGAAAAGATTGCGTCCCGCGCTGAATCCTTCCGGCAACTGCACCGCGGTATCGCCCCACGCTTCCCCAATCGGGGGGAAACCAACCCGCGAAGAAAGTCGCGGGGCGAGCACGACCAGCGTCTGCTCTTCCTGGGTCCGGGCAAAGGCGATGCAGCAATCGGCAAACGCACCGGTCAGGCCCAGCGGCGTGTAGTTTCCGTGCGCGAAGAGGGCCGCATTTTCGCGCCGGAAAGTGAGCAGGCGATGGGTCAGGAAGAGCTTGATCCGTCCATCCGTCCAATTGCCTAACAAGTCCTCCGGCGCGGTGTGGGCGAGCGCCTCGAGCATTTTTCGGCGTTGCGCATAATCGACCGCACGCCGGTTATCCGGGTCGACCAGGCTGAAATCCCAGATCTCGTTGCCCTGATAAATATCGGGGACCCCGGGCGAGGTCAGCTTGAGCAGCGTCTGGGCAAGCGAGTTGATCGCGCCGAGCCGGGCCACTTCCTCGGCCACCGGAAGGAAGCTCTCAATGAAACGGTTGCGCGGGGAGGGATCGAGAATTTTCGCGACGAAACCGGCGACCGCGGTATCCCACTCCTCGTTAGGCTGGACCCAGCTCGTGTTCAGCTTCGCCTCCTTCATCGCCTTGGTCATGTATTGCTGGATGCGGCCGACAAATTCCTCGTGCGTCGCCGCGCTCAATTCGCGAAACGGCGCGAGCGGCCAGGCGCCAAGCAGGATTTGGTAAAGGAGATATTCCTCATTCCCGTCGGGCGCTTCGCTCTCTTCCATCCGCGTTTTCCAGCGCCGGTTGGCCGCCCGCCAGCGGCTCAGGGAACGGCGCCAGACCTCCGGGATTTCCGAGATCGCCGCCATCCGGGCGCGCACATCTTCGCTCCGCTTCGTATCGTGGGTCGAGGTCGAAAGCATCGTGGCCGGCCATTTCTTCTGGCGCTCGTGGTTGATCCGATGAAGTCCGTCGACCGTGAGCCCGAAACGTTGCGGTTCGCCCCCGACTTCGTTCAAGGCCGCGAGACGATTGAAAATATAAAAGGCGGTGTCCTCCAGCCCCTTCGCCATGATCGGGCCGGTCGTTTGCTGGAATTTGAGCACGAAATGGAGGTGCTCCTCGCGCCCGGTCTCGTCGAGATTTTCCGGGAAACGGAAGAGCAGGATGTCGCGTAGAAAATCGAAGACCGAAGCTTCGAGCGCTGGATTGCGACGTTTCGCGGCGGCGACCGCGCGTTCGATCACGACGCGATCGGCGTCGCTCACCGGCGCGCCCGGCGCGAGATAAGTCCGGTAGACGGGGAAGCAGGCGATCGTCTCGCGGACCGCGAGAGTGAGGGCGTCGAGGGTGTAATCACGGTACCAACGATTTTTTTCCGAGAGCCGGTCGAACATGGCGCCGAGGATGTTGACGTCGTTGGCGAGCGAGAGGCGCATCACGAGCCGCTTCTTCGCGTAAACGAGATGGCCGAAGTTCAGGTTGTGTCCGATGAACTTATGAAACGCGCTCGTGATCGCACGCTCGGCCGCGGGATCGACAAGGACGCCGATCGCGTCGTTCATGAAATCATAGCCGGTCGTGCCGTGGACCGGCCAGTCGTCGGGCAATTGCTCGTTTCCGCTCAGGATTTTCTCGACCACGAGATAGATGGCGCGGCCGTCGTTAGGCGTGCCGCCCTCGAGCGCTTCCGCGGCGCGGCGCTGCAATTTCTCGAAATAAGCGCGCGGCAAATAAAGCCCGTCCGGGTGATCGATCCGCAGGCCGGTGACCGCGCCGGCCCCGACCAGTTCGAGAAGGAGGCGGTGCGCTTCGTCGAAAACCTCCGGCAATTCCATCCGGATCGCAGCCAGGTCGTTGACGTCGAAGAAGCGGCGGTAATTGATCTCCTCGGCCGCGACCCGCCAGAAAGCAAGGCGATAAGCCTGGTCGCCCAGCAACTCGTCGAGCGCGTCGAAGCTGCGCGGTTCGCCCGGGTTGCCATTGATGATCGTTAGGGCTTTTTCGATCGCCTGCTGCACGAGCGGCGCTTCTTCGCAGCGGCGCTCCAGGCGGCGTTTGATGATTTCCTTTTCGCGGGTCCGCTCCGCGATGCGCTCCGGATCCTTCTCCGTCCGGCGAGGCAGGTATTCGAGCGCGGTCAGGATGCTCTGCAGTTCTGCATAAAAATCTTCCACCTTCTGTCCGGCAAGTTGCTCGAGCGCGATCTGAAGGACGTGGCGGTAGGTGCCGGGCGCGATCGGAAATTCGTGCTCGAAATAGCGCAGAAAAAAACGCCCGCTCTCGTAGTGCACTTTGAGCTCGCCGCGCTCGAGCACACGTCCGTATTGATCGCCCAGGATCGGGATCAGCACCTTGTCGCGCAGATCGGATTTGAGCGGCTGCCAGTCGATGTCGAAATAGGCGGCGTACGGCGAGCTCGGGCCGTTCTCGAGCACATCGGCCCACCAGAGATTTTGCGGCTCGCCGATGCCCATGTGGTTCGGAACGAAATCGACAATCTGCC
>JBBSLW010000094.1:0-10436 GCA_038233495.1 Chthoniobacterales bacterium
ACAGTCGAAGGCGAAATCAACTCTGACGGCGTGCTGACGATCGGCGAAAACGCCGACATCCGCGGCGAGATCAAGACCAAGTCGATCACCGTTTACGGCAAAGTGCACGGCAACATCACCGTCGGCGAGCGTTGCGAACTCAAATCCCGCTGCACCCTGCAGGGCGACCTGAAAGCGGCTCGCCTCGTGATCGAAGAAGGCGCCACCTTCATCGGCAAGTCCGAAGTGACGAGCGGCAAAGTGCCCGCCTCCAGCGCCAGCGGCTCGACCCGTCCGGAGATTGTCCGGGGTGACGACGCCCCCGCTTCGCCGAAAGCCGCTTTCGCGGGCCGTTCCTAACCCGCTCGCCAGCGCGACAAGTCTGTGGCCAAGTCGCCTGCCAAGGTCAGTGTGGAATGTCCACACTGCGGCTTTAAGCAGATGGAATATGCCGCGGCCAAGAGCACGCTCTGCCGGCAGTGCGGAAAGCATTTCGTCGTCGCCGCGCAGGCGCAACCTGCGGCGGCAAAGGCGAGCCTCGAGCTTGGCGGGGTGGTCCCTGCGCAATCGTTGCTCCAGCGCATCGAGGGGATGTGGAACCGCAAACGTATCACCTCGGTTGCCTGTTTCGATTGCGGTACGATCCAGGAACTGACCTCCGCCGCCACTTCCACGATCTGTCCCGGGTGCAGCGTCCACATGGACCTGCGGGACTACAAAATTGACACCGCCTTCAGCCGCGCCATCCGCACCCATGGCGAGGTCCACGTGACCTCTTCAGGCGACCTGAGCAGCAGCAGTGTCGTCTGCCGGTCCGCGATCATCGATGGCAAGTTGCGCGGCAGCCTGCAGTGCGTCGAGAAAGTCGAGTTTCGCGCCCCGGCCAAGGTGCAGGGGAAACTGAACTCGCCCCTCGTGATTATCGGGAAAAAAGCCGACGTGCAATTTTTTCGCCAGCTCGAGGTCGGTTCGATCGAGATCCGCGGCCGGATGTCGGGTGAGATCGTCGCCGAGACCGTGGTCACGATTCGTCACACCGGCACGCTCGATGGCAACGTCGTCGCGCGCTCGATCAACGTGGAAAAAGGCGGAACCTTCACGGGACAGCTCGTGATTGGCCGAAAAAATTGGGAACAGGGAGAGCTGCTGACCGACGTCGACTCGACCAAACCGCGCGGCTCCGCTAAATTGCGGCGGCCGCCGCCCCATCCTTTTGGTTTGCCGGCCCCTTCGTAATTTGCCGCGCATGCAAAAACTGCTCCCGCGCAGTCCTTACGAGCGGCTGGGTGGATACGTCCACCTGCCGCGTCTGATCGACAAGGCCCGCCTCCATCGCAGGGGTTTGCTCGACGGCTACAACTACAAGACGGTCGGCTTCGACAAGCATCTCCTCGCCTTTCTCAAGATCGACCCGGACGCCTTCGAAAAGGTGGCTAACGAACTCGATGACGACGCGGCCATCCTCTCTTGGGTCGAGGAGAACGGCTGCAAGCATGAGCCGGAAGAGATCGAGCGCTGGAATGAAGCGATGATCTCACGCCATCCCGACACTGCGGTAAAGAAGGCGCGCTTCGTCCATTTCCTGAAGGAAGCCGGCGGTGCGGAGAGAAAAGATATCCGGACCTATTTCGACCTCATCGAGTTCGACGAAGGCCGGCTGAAGTAGCGGAAGCCGGGACACTGGAGCCCCGCGCCGCGTTACTTCACAAACTTCGCGAAGATCTGGTTCGCTTCCTCCAGCGTCTCTTTGCTCCCGATGTCGTACCAGGTTCCCTTGATTTGATACGTCTTCACCGGCCGCCGAGTATAGAGCCACTGAATAAAACGCCCGGGCTGATCCGGATTGTTCCCGGCCGCGATGTAGGTCGTGAAGAGCTCGAGCGTTTCCGCCGAGAAATAGTAAAGCGCGATTCCGGTCAACGTGCTCTCCGGTTTCGGCGGCTTCTCCTCGAAGTGCGTGATCACACCTTCCGCGTCGGTCTTGATCGCGGAATACTTTTTCATCGCCTCGAGATCACCCACATCGTAAGTCGCGAGCATCGCCGCCGAGCCCCCCGCCTGCGCGGCGAAGTCGGCCAGCGGTTCGCTAAAGAGGTTGTCGCCCGCCACCACGACGAGCGGATCCTTCGTCAATTCCTCGCGGTCGATGACCAGCCGGATGTCCCCGATCGCACCGAGCTTGTCGGCGTCGCTGCGCGAGCCGTCGTTCACGATCTTGAAGGTGAGCTTCGGCTGCATCGTCTTGTAATGATCGGCCCAGTCCTGGAAATCTTTCGCGAACTTGTGGTTCGTGACCACGTAGATCGTCCCGAGGTCCGGGATGGGCGCGAGATTATCGAGCACCCATTCGATCATCGGTTTGCCGGCCACCTCGAGGAGCGGCTTGGCTTTGTTTTCGGTCAGTGGATAAAGACGGGTCGCGTAACCCGCGGCAAGAATGAGGACGTTCATAAGAAAGTGAAGTTCGAAGGTAAACGCATCGGGCGATTCGGCAAAACCGGCGGGACGCGGGCTGGTCGTTAGGCGGGGACCACGGTCGCGGCCTGCAATTCCTGTTGCAACTGCGCGACCCGGCCAGCGTCGGTGATTTTCCCGCGGTTGGTCGCGTCCGTCACGTAAAAGGTGTCAATCGCCGCCCCCTTCTCCGTGCTGATGCGGGAGAGGGTGATGTAGACGTTATTTTTCCCAAGGCAGGCCACGAGGTCGTAGAGGAGGCCGAGGCGGTCCGGGGTTTCGACCTGGATCAGCGTGGAGGTAGGATGGCTCTTATTCTCGACGCTGATCCGGGTCGGGAAATCCATTTCCGGCGCGGGTTTCGCGCCCGGCCCCCGTACTTTCGCGAGGAGGGGCGCGAAGTCGTAGTGCTCGTCCTGCAGCGCCGTGCAGAGCGTCGATTCCACGAGCGCGATCTCGCCCGGATTAGTCACCGGCCCGAGTTTCTCGTTCCGAACCCGGAAGACGTCGAGCACGAGATGATCGCCCCGGATGAAAATGTCCGCGCTCAAAATATTGAGGGAAGCGACCGCGAACGCCCCGGCGATGCTGGCGAGGAGATGTTGCCGGTCCCAGGTGCCGATCGAGACCACGCTGTGTCCCTGCTCCGGCACCGCTTCCCAGCGCACGGCGGGCGCGTAGGCGGGCTCACCCCCGAGGTAAATCTGGCGCCAGAAAGTGCGAAACAAATCGAGGTGCGCCACAATTTCCTCCGAACGAAAGGCGCTGAAATAATTGTCCGGCATGTGATCGAAATGCGCTTCGATCTCGTCCGCAAAATCGGGCGCGAGCTTCCCCGCGACCGCGTGCCGCAGACGTTCGCGCTCTAGTTTTACCTGGGTAATGAAGCCTTCCTGATCCTGTAGATAGCGCGCCGTGGCGTGAAAGAGGTGCCAGACGAGCGACTCCTTCCAATCCGACCAGGCATCGGTCGTGCCCTGTCCATCCGCGAGAGTGAGGAGCATGAGCGCGTTCAGGTTGGCCTGCGATTTCACGATGTTGGCGAACTCGATCACGGTCGCGGGATCGTCGACATTTCGCTGTTGCGCCATGCAGGAGAGAGTGACGTGATGATCGACCAGGAGGACGAGCGAACGACGTTGCTCGGGCGCGAGATGAAGGCGCGTCGCGACGCCTTGGGCGAAGAGCGCGCTCGCCTCGGAATGCGGGCGCGCGCCGACGCCCTTGCCGGTGTCGTGCAGGAGGAGCGCGAGATAAAGCACGTAGGGATCCGGCAGTTCGGCGAATAATTTTTGGTAGGGCTGCAGCTTCGGATCCGTCGTTAGGCAAAGCGCGTCGAGCTTGTCGAGGCAGACGAGGGTGTGCTCGTCCGCGGTATAACGATGGAAATATTCGTGCTGCACGAGGCAGGTGAGATGCCCAAACTCCGGCAGGTAACGCCCGAGGAAATCGACCTCGTGCATCATCCGGAGAACGCGCCCGACTTCGCCTTTGCGGCTGAGGAGTCGCGCGAAAATTTCCCGCGGCGCTTTTGCGTAACGAAATTCCCGCGTCACAAGGCGCAGGCGACGGCTAATCGCGTCGGTCAATTCCGGGCTGAGCGCGAGGTTTTTCTCCTGCGCGTGCTCGAACGCTTTCATCAGCTGTTCCGGTTCCCGGGCGAAGCTCTGCGGATCGCTGATGTGCAGTTGCTCCCGGCGGCTGAAGAAATTCTCGAAGTGCGTTTCCGGCACCCGGCCGCGCGGGAGGAGCGGGAAAAAAAGCCGGCGCGTGGTCGTGGCCGTGCCGGTGGCGAAGCGCTCGCTCAGGCGTTCGGTGATCCGGAAAATATTGCGGGTATGCTCGTAGTAATCCTTCATGAACGCCTCGCTCCGGCCGATCGGCGTTTGCTGGTGATAACCGAGCCGGCGCGCCACTTCCGATTGCAGGCTGAGGTGGAGGGCATCGGTCGCGCGATCGTTCGTGTAATGCAGTTGAGTGCGGACCCGGAGGAGGAAATCGTAGGCCGCATCGATCCGGCGGCGATCACCGGCGCTCAGCCAATTCCTGCCCTCGAGATGCGTCGTCGTTAGGGCGCCTTCCTTGAAGAAGGTCATCCAAAGCAGGTTCTGGTAATCGCGCAAACCGCCACAGCCGCGCTTCACGTTTGGCTCCTGCAGGTAGACGTTGTTGGCAAATTTCTCGTGTCGCCGCGCCTGGTCTTCCATCCGCGCTGCGATGTATTCCTTCTCGTGGCCGAGCACGCAGGCGGTGCGAAAGCGGTTCCGAAAGCGATGAAAAAGAACCTCGTCGCCGGCCAGCAAGCGGGCCTCGAGCATCGCGGTCTTGGTCAGCATTTCGCCGTTCGCCTGCGCCACCGCTTCGCGCACGGACCGCGTCGAATGCCCGACTTTGAAACCGACGTCCCACAGGAGATAAAGAACTTCCTCGACGGTCTGGGCGAGCGATTCGGGGACCTCCTTGCCGGTGTGAGGATGGAGAAACATGATGTCGACATCGCTCCCCGGGTTGAGTTCGCCGCGACCGTAGCCGCCGAGCGCGACCACGCTCAACGGGACCACTTTCGTTTCGCTGTTTGCCTTGGCCGAGGCGCTCGCCGCCGTGAAGACGTGGCGCAACAACACATCGGTCAGGGTGGCGCGGCTCGCGCAAACTTCGCGCCCGCCGCCTCCGGCCTGGTGGCGCAAACGGAGGCGATGATTTTCGATCTTGAGAAACTTCTGGTAGAGCGGGAGGAGATGCGGCGGCTTGCTCCCGGGCGCGGCCGGCAGCTCGCGCTGCGCGTGCTCCAGAACTTTCTCCTGATGATCGGACACTGATGAATTGTAAGCCGACCGCTTCGGTTGGCCAACCGGCCGCGGGCAGGCGAAGCGCCCGCGCTACAACTGAATCTCGTAGCGCTTCATTTTGTTGTAGAGCGTGGGGCGCTGGATGCCGAGCAGCTCGGCCGCTTTCTTTTTGTTGCCGTGACATTGCGCGAGCGCATCGAGGATCGCGCTTCGCTCGATCTCGTTCAGGTTGCGCGCCGGACCGCTCCCGGCCGGGGTGGCCGCGCGTTCGGTTTGCTGGAGCGCCACCGGCAGGCGCACTTCCGCCGGCAATTCCTTGACCGAGATCTGATTTTGCCGCGCCAGGACGACGGCGTATTCCATCGCGTTCTGCAGCTCCCTCACATTTCCCGGCCAGCCGTAGTCGAGCAATTTCTGGAACGCTTCCGGGGCAATCGAGGGCTCCGGTTTTCCAAGCTGGAGCGCGAAACTTTTCACGAACGAGGCGACCAACGGCGGGATGTCTTCCTTCCGGTCGCGGAGCGGGGGGAGCTCGATCTGGAAAGTGTTGAGCCGGTAGTAAAGGTCGGAGCGGAGCCGGTTCTCCGCCATCGCCTGCTGGACCGGGCGATTGGTCGCGGCCACGACGCGGAAATCCGCCCTCAAGGTCTTCGTGCTGCCTAACGGGCGGAATTCCCGTTCCTGCAGGACGCGCAGAAAGCGGGTCTGCAACTCCGCCGGCATCTCGGAAATCTCGTCGAGGAAGAGCGTGCCGCCGGAGGCTTCTGCGATCATGCCCGGGAAATCGTTCGTTGCGCCGGTGAAGGCGCCCTTCATGTAGCCGAACAATTCGCCCTCGATCATGGCCTGCGGAAAGGCGGCGCAATTCAGTTTCACCATCGGTTTGTCGGCGCGGAGGCTCCGGTTGTGGATCAGGGTCGCGATCACTTCCTTGCCTACGCCGCTTTCTCCGGTGATGAGGACGTTCGCTTCCGAGGGCGCCATCGCCGTGATCAGGTCGTTAATCTGCTGCATGACCTTGCTCTTGAAGATCGGCGCGAGCCGCGTTTCCGCCGCGGCCAGGCGTTTCTTGAGCCGTTGCGTGGTCTCGCGCAGCTCGATCGTTTCGCGAAGAAGCGATTGTTTCTCGAGCGCTTTCTCGACCAGGCTGAGCAGCTCCTCAGGCGCGTACGGTTTGCTGATGAAATGGTAGGCGCCGCGTTTGATCGACTCGATCGCGTTATTCAACGAGTCGTGCGCGGTCAGGATGATGACCTGCGTCTCGGGGTGATCCGCCTTGATCTGCTCGAGCATCGTCAGGCCATCGGCATCGGGCAGTTGCAGGTCGAGGAGAATGAGGGCGGGTGATTTGCTTTGCAGGAGGCGCATCCCGGTGGCCGCGTTGGCCGCCACTTCCGGCTGGTAACCGTGGCGGCCTAACAACGCCTCGAGCGTCATCAGGATCGGACGTTCGTCGTCGATGATGAGAATGCGGCGATTTTCAGCGGTCATCACAAATTCCAGCGGCGGCGCGGGAGCAGCGCCGGGTCAGGAAAGAAGGCGGGGAAGCGCGACGGTGGTGACGAGAGTCGCGGCGGCTGGATCAAATTGTGCCCGGAAAGTGCCATGGTGCTCTTCGAAAATAACGCGAGCCCGGAAGAGGCCAAGGCTATAATGCCCGTGCCGGAGCCGGCCGAGCGGACGCAGGCCCCAGTTTTCGAGGTCGCCCTCGAAATTCGCCTTCGGTTCGCGGAGGGTGAACTCCACCATTTCGCCCACGCTCCGCGCCTCGAAAAGAAGCGGGCCTTCGCCCCGCTCATGCGCGAAGGCGTTCCGGAATAATTCGAGAAACGCCTCCTGAAGAAGTTGCGGATCGATCTCGAGAGCTTCCGCGCCTAACGACACCTGCCACTCGACCGCGGCGGCCTGCTCCGGCAGCTCGAGCGCGAGTTTCGACTGCAAATCCTCAACGAACTCCGCGGCCGCATACGACATCATGCTCACCTGCACTTTCCCGAGAAGGCTCGAGAGTTTCTGCAGATGGTTGCCGACTTCGCCCGTCATCCCCCGCAGCCGCTTGAGCTCCTCCTTCGCTTCCGGTTCGGTCACGATCTCGTTCAGAAAGGCCGCTTGGAGTTCGACCGCGTTCAGGTGATTGCGCAGATCATGGTTCAGCTGGCCGATGAATTTCGTCACCTCCGACCACAAGATTTTTGGTTCCGCGTGCGACATGGGAGCGCCGCGACGCCTGGGGAGTGTTCGCGGCGGAGCGAATTTAGGCGAGGACGCGCAGTTCGCTACCCCCTCCGCGAAAATATTTCGTCACCCGGGTTCGTGCCGGCGGTGGTGACGGAAGGATTGTTCGCCGCCAGGTGCCGGAGCACGTGGTAAACATCTTCCGGTCCGGCCGCGATCGCCTGCGCGATGGCCTCGGCCGTCGCGCCGCTCGCGGAAAGCTGCGCTTCGACTTTGGGCTGCAACTCCAGGATGCGCGTGGCCGCCTTTTTGCCTGCTTCCACGCCCGGTTGGTGATAGGCGTTGACGTTCACGAGCGAACCGTAAAACCCGACCGCGCGTTCGTAGAGCGCGATCAACGCGCCGACCTGAAACGCGTTCACCTCAGGAATGCTGAGCGTGATCGAATCGCGCTCGCCTTCGTAGAGCGCGGCCCGCGTCCCGCGCAGAAAGCCCTGCAGATAGTCCCCGCTCGTCACACCCTCCTCGACTTCGAAGCGCTCGGTCGCGCGATCCTTCCGCACCTCGATGAAGGTGGCAAAAAAGTTCGGTACGCCGTCGCGCAGTTGCTGGACGTAGGCGTGCTGGTCGGTCGACCCTTTGTTGCCGTAGACCGCGATCCCCTGGTGCACGACCTCGCCGTCGAGGTCCTTCGCCTTGCCTAACGACTCCATGACGAGCTGCTGCAGATATTTGCTGAAGAGCGCGAGCCGATCCTTGTAGGGCAGGATGACCATGTCCTTCTTCCCCGCGCCGTCGCCCGCATAAAACCACATCAGCGCGAGCAGCATGGCGGCGTTCTGCATCGTCTCCGGCTCACGCGTATGCGCGTCCATCGCCGCCGCGCCGGCGAGGAATTGTTCCGTGTCCAGCCCCTGCAGGGCCGCCGGGAGCAGGCCGACCGCGCTCATAACCGAGGTGCGCCCGCCGATCCAATCGAACATCGGGAAACGCGCGAGGAAGTCGTTCTTTTCCGCGTATTGGTCGAGCTCGCTCCCGTTGCCGGTCACGGCAACTGCGTGTTTGCCAAACTCCAGGCCGGCCTTTTCGAAGCGAGCCTTCGCTTCCACCATGCCGTTGCGTGTTTCCTTCGTGCCGCCGGATTTGGAAATGACGACCACCAGCGTATGCCCGAGTCGTCCGACGATTTTCTCGAGGACGCGATCGAAGCCGTCCGGGTCGGTATTGTCGAAAAAGAAAACGTCCATCGCGTCGCGGGTCGTGCCGAGCGCTTCCGCGACGAATTGCGGCCCGAGCGCGGAGCCGCCGATCCCGATGAGCAGGAGATGCTCGAACGGTTTGCCGTCCGGGGCGGCGATCCGGCCGACGTGGATATCGGAGGCGAACTTTTGGATGCGTTCGTTCGTTTGCACGACCTCGGCGCGCAGCTCGTCGTTAGGCGCGAGCTCCGGCGCGCGCAGCCAGTAATGGCCGACCATGCGTTTTTCATCCGGGTTGGCGATCGCGCCGGCCTCGAGTTCGCGCATCGCGGCAAAGGCTTTCTCCGTTTTCGGCTGCATCTCCGCCAGGAAGCCCTCGGGGAAACGCATCCGGCTGATATCGAGCGAAAATCCGAGGTCGTCGTACTGCAGATAAAATTGCTGAAAGCGTTGCCAGAGAGATTGCGAAGCCATGGGGCCAAGCTACGCGACGAACAATTTGTAGGGCAAGCGCGTCGCTTTCCCAGTTTCTGAGGTCCGGCGTTCTGAAGACTGGGCAGGCGAAGCGCCCGCCCTACAATTGGCCTGCCCGTGCGCGCCTAGCTGTTGTCGTTGCTGCCGGTGTGCTCGCGGCGTTCGCGCTCTTCTTCCTCTTCCTTGTCGCCGGCTTTGGTCGCTTCCCAACCGATTTTGCGGCCCTTGTTTTGCTCCTCGAGCCAGGCCATGAGCGGCTGGAAATAATCGACCATCGCGCGGGTCGAGAGATCTTCGCCGGTCGCTTCCTTCAGCACCTTGCGCCAGTCTTCCGTGCCGCCTTTTTCCAGGATCTTCTGCAGCCAGGCGCCAACCTCCTTGTTCCCGGCATAATTGCAGGACTGCGGCGGTTGTTTCAAAATCTTGCGCGCGATGTAGTCGTGGAGCTGGAATTTCAGCACGGTCGCAAACGCGTAGTTGTAATAGTAAGCGGGCGTGTCGTTGCTGTGTGTCTTGGTCGCGTAATCGGCCCATTTCTCGCCGCGCTTCTCCGGCGCTTCCACGCCTTGGAATTCGCTCACGTATTTCCACCAGCGATCGTTCCATTCCTCCGGCTCGAGCTGATGCGCGTAGATGTCCGCTTCCCAATGCGTCATCGTGCCGGAGGCGAAAAAGATGAACGGGACCGAGCGGGCGAGAGCGTCATCGAGGAGGAAAGCGGTCTTGTCGGTCTTGAAATCGGCGGGCAAAATTCCCTTCGCCTGGAGGTAAGGCACCTGGCTCGAGGCGAGAGCGATCAGTTCGCCCACGCCTTCGTGGAAACCGGGATTCGCACCGAGACGCAAGAGCGGCGGCACTTCCGGCCGGCTGTAGGCCAGGAAATAGTGGCCGTGCCCGAGCTCGTGATGCGCGGTGAAAAACCATTCCGAGTTGGGCTCGATGCTTTGCAGGGAACGAATGTCCTTGTCGAGATCGATGTGCCAGCAGGAGGCGTGAGTATTTTTCTTCCGCGGATCGCCCTTTGGCACCGGGTAGAGATCCGATTTTACCCAGAAACTTCCGGGCAACGGCTGGAAGCCGAGGCCGACATAAAAGTCTTCCGCGGTCTTCGCGATCCACTCGGCGGTTTTGCCTTTGAAATAGGGACCGAGATTGGCCGCCTCGACTAGGCCAGTCCAGTTCTGCGCCCAACGATTGTTCAGCCAATGCGCGGGGATCTTGTCGGGCACCGGCTGATGATATTTTTCCGCCAGTTTGTATTTCGCCCAGGTATGAAGCTGCAGATAGAGCGGGCGCAGGTCGTTCATGAACTGCTCGTTCATCTTCACCATCTCGTCGGTCGTCATCCCGTAGGCGGCGACCTGGA
>JBBSLW010000095.1:0-10411 GCA_038233495.1 Chthoniobacterales bacterium
AACCAGCGCATCAGCCTCGGCATTAAACAGCTGAGTGATGATCCGTGGAAGGAAATCGATACCAAGTACAAGATCGGCGATCTCGTCACCGGCAAGGTCACGAAGCTAGCCAGCTTCGGCGCGTTTGTGCAATTGCAGGACGATATTGACGGCCTCGTGCACATCTCACAGTTGAGCGAAGACCACGTCGCCAAAGTGAAGGACATCCTTAAGGTCGGGCAGGAAGTCGAAGCGCGTGTCATCAAAGTCGACAAAGTGGAGCGCCGGATCGGTCTCTCGATCAAGGCCGCGAATTACTCCGAGGAGGAATTGAAACGCGAGTCCGAAGCGTTTGACAACTTCCGCCCGGGCGAAGACATGGTCGGTCTGGAGAAGGCCTTCGAAGCCGCGGAAGAGGACTATCGTCCCGGCGAAGGCAAGAAAAAGTAGACCGCGGACGCATCGCGTTCCGAATCTCTTGAAACATTCGCTGCTCTGAAGCGGCGAACGGCTAGAACGCCGCTCTGCAGCATCCGGCGCCTCTCAGGCGTTGAATATTTCTGAGCACTAAGCCGTCAACCACAGCCCCAACTCTTATTATGAAATCATTGGCCCGCTTTTGCATCGCCTCCGCCGCTCTCTTCCTCGTCGGCAGCGCCACCAACCTTGTTGCGCAAACTGCAGTTTTTAGCCAGATCGTCGTCTTCGGCGACAGTCTTTCCGACGATGGAAACATTCGACACCGTCTCCAGGATAAGTATTCCATCAGCTACCCGGGCGGCGCCTATAATTACAGCGACGGCCGCTTCACCAACAGTAGCGACACTAATCCGAACTCCGGCACCTACGCCGGCACTTGGCACGAACAGCTCGCACGTACCTTTCTCGGGCTGCCGGCGGCGACCAACAGCCTGGATGGCGGCACCGATTACGCCTTTGGCGGCGCCACGACGGAGGCCGATACGCGTGAGGTCACGGTCATTTCGAATCCGGCTCCGTTCATTGGCGGCCAATTTACCGTCACGATCGACAACTTGGGCCGGCAAGTGAACGATTATCTCGCCGACCGCACCGTCGATCCCGCCGCGCTCTACATCGTCTGGGGTGGTGGCAACGATCTCTTCAATGATGACAGCTCGGCCAATGTCACCGCGACCGCGCAGCGCGTCGCCGCTCTGGTCAAGCAGCTGGCCCGCGCCGGCGCGGTTTCGATCCTCGTGCCTAACGTTCCACCGCTTGGTCTGATCCCGAACTACAAGGATGACCCCGTGAAAGCCCAGGCCTTGAATGCGGCCTCCGCTCAATATCGCAACGATTGGAACGCTCAACTGGACGCCGCAGTTGCAAACCTCGCCGCCGAGAACATCACGATCAAGCTATATCGCCTCGACATCTACGGGCTCTTTTATCGCCTTGCTGCAAATCCCGAAGACTACGGTTTCGTTAACATCAGCGACAGTTCGCAGGGAAACAGCAGCGTTGATCCGGACGAATATCTTTTCTGGGACGACATTCATCCGACGACCGCTGGGCACTTCCAAATTGCCCAGGCCGCTTTCGATTTGCTCAGTGGCACGGCCCAGCCGGCCGCCCAATCGCTCAACCTCTCGGCACGGCTAAGCGTCGGCACGGACGACAATGTTTTGATTGGCGGCCTCATCGTCAGTGGGACGGAGGCGAAACCGGTGATTGTTAGGGGGATTGGCCCTTCGCTGGCTGCGTCCGGCGTCACGACCCCGTTGGCGGATCCGGTTCTCGAGCTCTATCAAAATGGGACGCTCCTCTTGAGCGACGATAACTGGAGAGACGCGCAGGAAGCCGAAATCCTCGCCACTGGTTTGCAGCCGAGTGACGACTTGGAAGCGGCGATCGTCGCCACGCTCAACCCAGGGGAATACACCGTGATTCTGCGCGGCCAGAACAGTGGCACCGGCGTGGGCCTGGTGGAGGCCTACGATCTCGACAACACGACCGCCTCGACCCTGGGCAACACCAGCACTCGCGGCTTCGTTTCGACCGGCGACGATGTGCTCATCGGCGGTTTCATCGTCGGCAATGGCGGCAGCGACACGGTCGTCGTTAGGGCGATTGGACCTTCGCTCGTGGCCACCGGAGTGGCGCAGCCCCTGGCCGATCCGACACTCGACCTCTATGACGGCAACGGCGTTCTCATCAAGAGCGATGACAACTGGCGCGATTCCCAAGAATCGCTCATCCAGTCGACCGGTCTCGCACCGAGTGACGACCTGGAGTCTGCGATCATCCGCTCGCTCACGCCCGGCAACTACACCGCAGTGGTGCGGGGCAGGGATGGCGGGACCGGGGTCGCGTTGGTCGAAGTTTACAACCTGCAATAACCGCGCAGACGCGGCTTGCGCCACGGCCTGGTTTTGGTTTCCAGGAAAGTGCGATCGTGGGTCAGAAAATATCCCCGCATCCCGGTCTCGCTCTCGGTCAGGAACCCGAGCATCTCCCCGGCCTTTTGCTGCACCTCGACAGTGTGCTTGACCCTTTCTGCCGCTTCGTCCGACTTCTCCTTGGTTAGGAAAAAGAGAGTCGCGGCAAGAAAAGTGGCGGCAACCGGGCCGGCCAGGACGATCGTGCCCTTGGCGCGGAGCGAGAGGTCGTACCACCAATTTTGGATGTGGAAAGAGGCGAGCGTATGGGTGCAGCTCGCTTCTCCAAAGCAGCTTGGTGTGCGCAAACGCCGCGTGAATTCGCGCCGCGGACGGACGTCGCCCTCGCCGATCGGAGGCAAGTTTAGGCGCGGCGCTCTTCCGCAACCGGAATGGGCGCGACCGGGGTTTCGCTCCTGACCGGGGTAGCAGCGCCGTCGAGGGAAAGGTAGGTGTAACCCTGCAGGCCGCGCTCGTAATCGGCCAGGATTTTCATGGCGTCGTTAGGCTTGAGCCGGTCGCTCTTGATCGCCGCGTCCACCTGCAGCTTCACCAGGCGCATCAGCTCGATCTTGTCCCACTGCGTCAGGGCCAGGACCTGCCCGATCGTGCTGCCCTCGATCACTTCCTCGATGTACCAACCCGACTCCTCATCTTCATCGAGAAAGACGTGCACCTCAGTCACCCGGCCAAAGAGATTGTGCAGATCGCCCATGATGTCCTGATAGGCGCCGACCAGGAAGACCCCGAGATAGTAGAGCTCGCCCGGGTTGATCTTGTGCAGCGGGAGCGTGTCCTTCACATCCTGCAGGTCGGTAAATTTGTTGATCTTCCCGTCGGAATCGCAGGTGATATCGACCAGTGTGCCCTGGCGATCGGGCGGGGTCGTGAGGCGATGGATCGGCATGATCGGGAAAAGCTGGCCGAGCGCCCAGTGGTCGAGGAGCGACTGGAAAATCGAGAAGTTGCAGATGTACTGGTCGCCTAACGAGGTCTCAAGTTCCTTCACTTCTTCCGGCACATACTTCAGGCCGCGGTGGAGGGCGACGATCTGGCGGGCGAGTTGCCAGTAGAGGGACTCGATCTTGGCTTTCGATTCCAGGTCGAGCAGCCCGAGATTAAACATCTGCTGGGTCTCTTCCTTGATCTGTTGTGCATCGTGCAACGTCTCGAGTCGGTTGCCGCGCTTCAGCTTTTGCTTCACATCGAGGATGTCGCGGAGCGGTTTAGGGTCCGATTCGGTCGCTTCGATCTTGGTCAGCGGGACATCCTTCTCGATCGCGCCGAAGGCCTCGACCACGAGGACGGAATGATGGGCGACGATGGCGCGGCCGCCTTCGCTCACGATCGCGGGATGGGCGACGCCTTCGGAGTCGCATACTTCCATGATGTTGTAGACGACGTCGTTGCAATACTCCTGGAGCGAGTAGTTCGTCGAGCTGTCGAAGCTGGTCCGCGAACCATCGTAATCGACCCCGAGCCCGCCGCCGACATCGAGGTAGCCGAGGTTGTGCCCCATCTTGGAAAGCTTCGCGTAATAGCGGGCCGCTTCGCGCACCGCGCGTTTGATCGTAGAGATGTCGGGCACCTGCGAGCCAACATGGAAATGGACGAGCTTGAGGCAATGGGCGAGCCCCTGCGCTTTCAACATTTCACTCGCGGCCACGAGATTTGTCGTGCTCAGGCCGAACTTCGCGTTCTCGCCGCCGCTCGTCGTCCACTTGCCCGCGCCTTTGCTGTTCAGGCGGACGCGGATGCCGATGTGCGGTTCGACGCCCATCTCCTTTGAAACGCGAAGGGTTTGTTCCAGCTCCTCGAGCTTCTCGACCACGATGATGACGGATTTGCCAAGCCGGCGTCCGAGCATGGCGGTGCGGATAAAGTCGCGATCCTTGTAGCCGTTGCAGATGATCAGGCTCTCCAAGTCCTTGTGCATCGCGAGAGCGGCGATCAGCTCCGGTTTGCTCCCCGCCTCGAGGCCGAAGTGAAACTCCGCGCCGGCATCCACGATCTCTTCGATCACCTCGCGCAGCTGGTTCACCTTGATCGGAAAAACGCCGCGATAATTGTTCTTGTAACCGAACTCCTGCATCGCGGCCTGGAAAGCGCGGTTGACCGTCTGCACACGGTGCCGGAGCAGATCCTGGAAACGAATCACGAGCGGGAAACCGAGACCGCGCTCGCGCGCTTCGTTTACGACCTCGAGCAGGTCGATCGAGCCGCCCGCTTCCTGAAGCGGTTTCGAGATGACGTTGCCAGCGCTGTTGACCGAGAAGTAGCCGCTGCCCCAGCCGTCGACATTGTAAGTCGCGATCGCGGCATCAATATCCCAGTCGCCTTTTGTCATCGTGGCGCAGTGTAGGGCACGCCTCTGCAAATTCAATCGGCAGATTCACGAGGGAAAAATGGGCGGCGCGCGATTCGCAAAACGCGCTTCGAATGGCGCGATATTCCGGGGCCCGGAGGCCTCCAGCTTGTTTTTCGAATCCGCTCTGATACGCTTTTTCGATGAACAAAACGGTGATCGAAGTGCAGGTCCGCGCGGTGCTGCCGACGAGCGGGGGTTGCGCGGTCTTCATCGGAAACGCCGACAAAGTGTTCATCATCTACGTCGACCAGAGCGTCGGCAGCGCGATCACCATGTTCATGCGCGGCACGGTCAAGGAACGGCCGCTCACCCACGACCTGATGGGGCACCTCATGACCGCGCTCGGCGCGCATGTCGAGCGGGTCATCATTAACGACCTGAAAAACGCCACCTACTACGCGCGCATGATCATTCGGGCGGAGAACGAGCTGCAGCAGAAAAAGATTATCGAACTCGACGGGCGCCCGAGTGATTGCATCGCGATGGCGGTGCAGCAGAAGTCGCAGATCTACGTTAGCCAGGAAGTCTGGGAAGAAGTCGACGACATGAGCGACGTCCTGCGCAAGATGGAAGAGGACGGGATTAAACCGGAGATCGAGCCGGGCGCGGAAACCGAAGAAGAAGGCGACGAATAGCGGGTCGGGCTGGGCTTAACCGAGAAGCTCGGGATAATTCTTTTCCGCCACCTCGACGCAACAGGCCAGGACCGCGGCCGGCGTATCGAGCTGCAGCACTTCCTCGACGAGTCGGGCGCACTCCGCGCTCGTTAAGCGTTGGACCGCGCTCTTGACCCGTGGGACGAGGCTGGCGCCGGCGCTCAGCTCGTCCATCCCGAGACCGAGCAGGAGCGGGGTATACAAAACCTCGCCCGCCATTTCCCCGCAGACTCCGACCCAGATGTTATTGGCGTGCGCGGCATCGGCCACCATTTTCAGCAACCGCACGACCGAGGGATGGCTTGGCTCGTAAAGATGCGCCACCCGCTCGTTCGTCCGGTCGATCGCGACCGAGTACTGGATCAGGTCGTTCGTGCCGATGCTGAAGAAATCGACTTCTTTCGCGAGCAGGTCGGCCATGATCGCGGCGGTCGGGATTTCGATCATCACGCCAACGTCCATCTCGTCGTGGAAGGGCTGCCCCTCCCGCCGCAGTTCCTCTCTGCATTCCTCGACGATCTGCAACCCGCGCCGCGTCTCGTCCAGGCCCGAGATCATGGGGAACATCAGCTTCACATTGGAGCTCACGCTGGCCCGCAGGATGGCGCGGATCTGCGCCTTGAAAATATCGATGTTCTCGAGACAAAAGCGGATCGCCCGCCAACCCAGAAACGGGTTGAGCTCGTCCACGCTCTCAGAGTTATCGGCCAGTTTGTCACCGCCGAGATCGAGGGTGCGGATGATGAGCGGATCGGGCGCGACTCGTTGCGCCACCATCCGGTAAACCTGGTACTGCTCTTCCTCCGTCGGCCACGTCTTCTGGTTGAGGTAGAGAAATTCCGTCCGGTAAAGTCCGACGCCCTCCGCGCCATTGGCCAGGACGGCGTCGACTTCGTCGGGCAATTCAATATTCGCGGAGAGTACGATGTGGCGGCCGTCGCGGGTGGTCGATTTGGTTTCGCGGAGTTGGTTGAGGCTCTCCGTGATCGCGCCTTTCTGCCTTTCGATCTCGACGTATTCACGCAGGGTTTCCTCGCTCGGATTGATGATGAGCAGGCCGTTGTAGCCATCGATCAACGCGGGCGTGCCGGTGACGAGACACTCCGTGCCATCGTGCAGCCCGACGACGGCGGGAATGCCTAACGACCGGGCCATGATCGCGGTGTGCGAGGTGCGGCTCCCGAGATCGAGCGCGAGGCCCCGGACCTGTTCGCGATTCATCGTCGCGGTGTCGGATGGGGTCAGGTTATGCGCGACGAGGATGTGCGGCTCGTTGACCGAGAGGAATGGCCGGGGCGATTTGCCCTGCAGGTTGCGGATCACGCGCCGGGTCACGTCCTGGATGTCGAGCGCGCGCTCGCGCAGGTAGGGATCGTCGATCTTGCTCAGCGATTCGACGTAGCGGTTGGCCACTTCCTGGAAAGTGAATTCCACGTTGCAATGCTCGGCCTCGAGCCGGCGCAGCACTTCATCGATCAGGGTCTGGTCCTCGACCACGAGGAGATGGGCGTCGAAAATGCCCGCGTCTTTCGCGCCGATCGCCTCCGCGATCTGCTGCTGCATCTCGAGAATCTGGACCCGCGTCTGGATGAGCGCGTTCTCGAAGCGCGCGATCTCGTCCGTGATCTGCGACGGCTCGACGTGGTAGCGCACCACGTCGTCGCTCTCAATGGAGAAGACGTGAATCGGCGACCGCGCGATCCCGGGGGATGCGGGCACACCCTGACAACGCTTTTCCTGGTGGCCGCGATCGCCGCTCATTCCGGTGCAAGAATAACCGGACCGTCAACTATTCTTCGTTGAAGCGCGACTGAATTAATTCCTCGATATCCTGAAGGGCCTGAAGGGCGTCGGGGCCTTCCGCGCGGACGCGCAGTTTCGAGCCCTGGCCGGCGGCCAGCATCATCAGGCCCATGATACTTTTGCCGTTGATCTCTTCGCCCTCTTTCGCGACCCAGATCTCGCAGCGATGCCGGCTCGCCACGCGCACGAACATGGCGGCGGGGCGGGCGTGCATCCCGAGCCGGTTCAGGATGGTGATTTCCTTCTCCGCCTTTTCGTTCGTCGCGGGTGCTGAGCGTCGATTTAATAAACCCATTACGTGTTTCGTGTCTCCATTAGACCCAGCAACTTCTGATTAAATTCCATCGCGCTATTTATCCCGAGGCCTTTCAGCTTCTGGTCCATCGCCGCTACCTCGATTAATCGCGCGATATCGCGTCCCGGTCGCACCGGAATCGTGATGTGCGGGACTTGTATCTTGAGGATCTCGTAAAGCTCGCGGTCCAGACCGAGTCTATCCACTTCTTCCAGCTCCTGCCAATCTTTTAACGTCACCACCAGATCAAGCCGCTTCTCGATTCGGATCGCGCCAATCCCAAAAACCGAGACGACATTGATGATGCCGATCCCGCGCACCTCCATGTGGTAGCGGGTCAACTCCGGAGCCGTCGCCATCAGCTCGCGGCCTTCGAGGGATTTGATCCGGGTCACGTCGTCCGCCACGATGCTGTAGCCGCGCTCGATCAGGCCGAGCACGCACTCGCTTTTGCCGACGCCGCTCGCGCCACGGATGAGCACGCCGATCCCGAGAATGTCGACCATGCTCCCGGCCTCGGTCACAGTCGGCGAAAAATCGAGTTCGAGCGCGATCGTGGCCGCGTTGATGAACTTCATCGTGATCATCGGCGTGCGGAAAACCGCGATCCCGGCTGACTCGGCGATGGCGAGGAGATCAGGCGCGAGATGGAAGCCGCGCGAGGCGATGAGACAGGGAATTTTCTGTTCGCAAAGCGCGCGGAAACGCCGATGCCGATGCGTTTTCGTGAGGCTTTTGAGATAGGATTGCTCCGCCGCGCCGAGCACTTGGACCCGCTTCTCCGCGAAATAGGTGTAGAACCCGGAGAGGGCGAGGCCGGGGCGATTGATCGTCGGTTCGCGAATCCGTTTCGTGAAGCCGATCCGGGCGCTTTCCAGTTTGAGCTGCAGCGCGCGCCCGTGCTGGAGAAAAAAACTTTCCACCGTGATGACGGGGACTTTCATGCGTTGCTGGCTGTCCGAACTGATGGTCTGCACGATCGGTTCCGGGCTCATACGCACGGCAGTTGTATCGTGAAGCGGGGTGGAGATCAACCGGAGTCAGGAGGTGGCGCTGTTCCCGCAAACTGGCGCGCTCTCATCCAGCGAATTCCGGGAGGAAAAAGCCAAGGCACTGTAAAGGCTGCACGAGTCCGCGTTCACGCAGGAGATCGCGCAGCTTCTCGACCCGTCGCCGGTTCACACCGAAGTCGTAGTGGCCGGTCCGGGAAGCGGAGCGGATCGCGATGACGCCTTTCCCCGGGCGCAGTTGCAGCTCCAGGTCATCAACGAAGCCGGCCCAGGCGCTGCGGCATTCGGCCTGCAGATGGTTCTCGTGCTCCGCGACAATCGTGGTGCGCGGCAGGGAGAGCACGGTCTCACGCACCAGCATCCAGTTTTTCTTGCCTAACGAGGTGAGAAGAAGCGGGCCGATGGCATGCCGGTCCTCCCTGCTGTCGCTCGAAACGCAATTGGGAGCGCCCGGGCAGGGCGCGAGTTCGTCAGCAGGCATCGGCCAACTTCGCCGGGCGACAGCCCCGCGGCCACCGGAAATACCGGGTGCGCGCGCGCGTCTTGCGTGCGCCATGGTTTCGGAGCTACTCTCGCGAGAAAATGATCCGCCCCCCGTTCCTTCGATTCTTGGTTTTGGCGGCCGCGCTCCTTCAGCTGGGCGCTGGTTGCACGGAATTGCCTAACGACCTCGGCGTTCGCGCCCACCGCTCCGTTGCCGCCCTCACCCGCGCGGCCTCCCATCATCCGCTCTTTTCTTCCTGGAACGATGACCCGGCGGAAAAAAGCCCCGCGAAAATCGTGGTCAATCTCACCACCCAGCAGGCGTTTTTTTATCGGGGCCATCATCTGGTCGGGAAGACCAACATCTCGTCCGGCCGCCGGAATTTCGAGACGCCTCCGGGCAAATACCGCGTCACGCAAAAAGATGAGCACCACATTTCGAGCGAGTACGGCGCTTACGTTGCGCGCTCCGGGGCCGTCCTCGTGCGCGACGCCGACATCGGCAAAACCCGGCGCCCCAAAGGCGCACGCTTCGTCGGCGCGCCGATGCCCTATTTCCTGCGCTTCACCGGCGGCTACGGGATGCACGCGGGGTTCGTCCCGCGCTATCGCGCCTCGCATGGCTGCATCCGAATGCCGGCAAAAATAGCGAAGCGTTTTTTCGACGCGGCCAAAGTCGGGACGCGTGTGGAAGTGATCGAGCCACCGATTATGGTGGAACGATGAGTCTGGCCGCCGAACTGCGCACCCTGCTCGGCGAGGCTGCCATTGGCGCTGACCAAGCGACCCGCCAGGCCCACGCCGGCGACAAGTGGTCCGCCACTCATGAGCCGGAAGTGGTCGTCTTCGCGCAAACCACCGACCAGGTCAGCCGCCTTCTCCGTTTCGCCTCGGAACGAAAAATTCCCGTGACCGCGCGCGGCGCCGGCTTCGGCTATGTCGGCGGTTGTGTGCCGGTGCAGGGCGGTATTTCCCTTTCGCTCGCCCGCATGAATCGGATTAAGGAGATCAGTTTCGCCGACGCGGTAGCGGTCGTGGAACCGGGCGTAATTACGGGCGAGCTACAGGCCGCCGCGCGCGCGCGGAAACTTTTCTACCCGCCGGACCCGGCCAGCCTGCATGATTGCAGCATCGGCGGAAACGTGGCGACGAATGCCGGCGGGCCGCGCTGTCTGAAGTACGGGGTGACGCGAAACTACGTGATCGGCCTCGAAGTCGTGCTCGCGAGCGGAGAATTGCTCCGGACCGGCGGACGAGTGCACAAGAACAAAACCGGCTTCGACCTGATCGGGCTTTTTGTCGGCTCGGAAGGATTGTTAGGCGTGGTCACCGAGATCACCCTGCGTCTTCTGCCCTTGCCGCCGGCCCGGGCCACGCTCTCGGCCGCTTTCGCCACGATGACGGACGCCGCCGCGGCCGTG
>JBBSLW010000096.1:0-10357 GCA_038233495.1 Chthoniobacterales bacterium
GAGACGGATCTGGCGATCAACGAATACGACAAAACGGTGACCGAATTCGTGCGGGTGGCGCGGAGATTCAAGGGCGGCGATCTCAGTGTGACGGTGCGCTACCTCGAGCTCTCGACGACGACGAAGGAGCAGGCCGCGAAATTACAGCAGGACCCGGCCAAGCTGAACCCGCAGCAGACTGCGCGGGTGGCAGAGATTTCGGCCAGGGCAGCGCCTTTTCTGCAGAGCTGAGCTGGATCGCTGTTGGATCCGACCTTCTTTCCTGCACCGGCAGATTTTCGCAGATGGCTGCGGCGTCATCACGCGAGCGTCCCGGAGCTGGGGGTCGGGTTTTATAAGAAGCACTCGGAGCGGCCCAGCATCACCTGGCCGGAATCGGTCGACGAAGCGCTCTGCGTGGGCTGGATCGACGGGATCCGCAAAACGATCGACGCCGACAGCTACATGATTCGCTTCACCCCGCGGCGGCGCGGGAGCATCTGGAGCGAGGTGAACATCCGGAGAGTGGGTGTCCTGACTAACGAGAAGCGAATGCAGCCGGCTGGGCAGGCTGCTTTCTCGGCGCGGGTCGAGAAGAAATCGGGCATCTACGCTTACGAACAGCGGAGCGAAAATTTGCCCGAGCTCTACGCGCGCCGGTTCCGGCAGAACAAAAGGGCCTGGGCATTTTTCGTAACGCAGCCCCCCTCTTACCGCAAGACGCTGAGCTGGTGGGTGCTGAGCGCGAAACAGGAAGCGACGCGCGAGCGGCGGCTCGCGAAGTTGATCGCAGAATCCGCGCGTGGCCAACGGCTGCGCTGAAAACGCCCGGCTCGATCATTCCAGTTGAAGGGAAACGGAAAGGTTCCAAACTACGCGATGCTTCAAAATTCTGCGCGCGCGCGCCGCGTGCTGTTGTCGGTTCTGTTGGTTGGCGGCCTCTCTTTTGGCCTAACAAAGGTGGCGGATTCGCAATCTTCCAAGTCAAAGCCGAAAAAGCCGGAAAACGCCGTCGCCTCCCCCGCTCCTGGCAGCTCGCCATCCCCCTCGCCTAACGAGACCGCGGAAGCGCCGCCGGCCGCGGGCAAGGGGCAGTTCGACGAGAAACTCTGGAGCGGAATGAAGTGGCGCGAGGTCGGCCCGTTCCGGGGCGGGCGTGCGATCGCGATCGAGGGCGTGCCGGATGAACCGAACACCTATTATTTCGGCGCCGTCGCGGGCGGCGTTTGGAAAACGACCGATGGCGGGATGAATTGGAAGCCGATCTTCGACAAGCAGCACTCGACCTCCTCGATCGGCGCGCTCGCAGTCGCGCCGAGCGATCACAACACGATCTACGCCGGCGCCGGCGAATCGGCTTTGCGCGGCAACATCACTTATGGCGACGGCGTTTATAAATCGGTCGATGGCGGCCGCAACTGGCGCAACATCGGCCTGAAAGACACCCGCCATATCGGCGCGCTCATCGTCCATCCCGAGAACCCAGACATCGTCTTCGTCGCGGCGGTCGGGCACGCCTACGGGCCGAACGCGGAGCGCGGCGTCTTCCGCACGACCGACGGCGGCAAGACCTGGGCGAAGGTTTTGTTCAAGGACGAGAACACGGGCGCGATCGACATCGTTTTCGATCCGCACAATCCAAACACGCTTTTCGCGGCACTCTATCAGGTGCGCCGGCAGCCCTGGTTCCTCTCCAGCGGCGGCGAAGGAAGCGGGCTCTATCGCTCGACCGATGGCGGCACGACCTGGCAGCAGTTGAAAGGTCACGGTCTGCCGGAAGGAATTCTCGGCCGCATCGGGGTAACTGTTTCGGGCGCGGATTCTGATCGCGTCTATGCAATCATCGAGGCGAAGGAAGGCGGCATCTTCCGCTCGGAAGATGGCGGCGACACCTGGACGAAAGTGAACGACGACCTGCGCTTTCGGCAGCGCGCCTGGTATTTCAGCAAAGTCTACGCCGACCCGCGCTCGCCCGAGACGCTCTATGTTTTGAACACCGGGCTCTTTCGCTCGGTCGATGGCGGCAAGACGTTCAAGCTCCTCCCGGCCCGGCACGGAGATCATCACGGGCTCTGGATTGATCCGAAGAATCCCGCTCGCCTCGGCAACGCGAACGACGGCGGCGCCAGCGTCTCGATCGACGGCGGCGAGACGTGGTCAGCCTTGAACAACCAGCCGACCGCGCAGTTCTATCACGTCGCGGTCGACAACGCGTTCCCGTATCACATCTACGGCGCGCAGCAGGACAACTCGAACGTCGGGATCGCGAGCCGGAGTGAGAGCGGCGTGATTGGGCGCGAAGACTGGTTCCAGGCCGGCGGCGGCGAGTGCGGCTTCGTGGTTCCCGATCCGCGCGACTGGCACATCATCTATTCCAACAACGAGGGCTACATCACCCGCTACGACAAGACGAAACAGCAATACCAGGACGTGAGTGTCTGGCCGCTCGATAATTCCGGTCACGGCGCGAGCGACCTGAAGCATCGTTTCCAATGGATCTCGCCGCTCTTCCTTTCGCCGCACGATCCCGACACGATCTACACCGCCGGCGAAGCGGTCTTCAAATCGACCGATCAGGGCCACACCTGGACGGCGATCAGCGAAGACCTGACCCGCAACGACAAGAGCAAACAAAAACCGAGCGGCGGCCCGATCCAGAACGACATCACGAGCGTCGAGTATTACAACACCATCTTCGCGCTCGCGGAGTCGCCTTTGAAAAAAGGAATGCTCTGGGCCGGCACCGACGACGGCTTGCTCCATGTCACGACCGATGACGGCGCGACCTGGGCGCGAGTCACGCCAAACATGCCGGAGTGGAGCCATGTCAGCCTGATCGATCCCTCGCACTTCGACGCCGGCACGGCCTACGTCGCGGTCGATCGCCATCGGCTCGATGATTTCAAGCCCTACATTTTCAAAACAACCGACACCGGTCGCAATTGGACCGCGATCGCGAACGGCATCCCGGAGCGCGCTTACGTCCGCGCGGTGCGCGAAGATCCCAAGCGGCGCGGCCTCCTCTACGCCGGCACCGAGCTGGGCGTTTATGTTTCCTTCGACGACGGCGCCCATTGGCAGTCGTTGCAAATGAATCTGCCGATCTCGCCGGTTCGCGACCTGGTGGTGAAGGACGATGATCTCGTCGTCGCGACCCACGGCCGCTCCTTCTGGGTGCTCGATAATCTGACGCCGCTCCGACAGATGAACGACCAGGCCGCGCAAGCCGACATGACTCTCTACCAGCCGCAGACCGCGGTGCGTCTCCATTACCCCGACGAGATCGACTCCCGCCAGCCTGCCGGAACGAATCCGCCAGCCGGGGCGATGATTGATTACTACTTCAAGGAAGCGCCGAAAGGCGAAGTGACGATCGAGATTCTCGATGCCCAGGGAAAAACGGTCCGCCACCTCTCGAGCGTGGAGAAAAAGGAAGACGAACAGCCGCCGGAATGGCCCGACCAGGTGGAAGCGCCCAAGACGATCCCGGCGAAAGACGGAATGAATCGCTTCGCCTGGGACCTGCGCTACGACCATCCGGTGCTCACCCCGGGCGCCTTTTATTATGGCGGCGGCCCGCGCGGACCGCTCGCCCTGCCCGGCAACTACCAGGTGCGCCTAACGGCTAACGGAAAGAGCCAGACCGCCCCCTTCCAGCTCGCGATCGATCCGCGGATCAAAGACTCCGAAGCCGGGATGCGCAAATCGTTCGAGCTCGCGCTGAAAGTGAACGAGCGCTCCTCACAGCTCCACCAGGCGATCAACGCGATCCGGGAAACGAAGGCGCAAATCGAATCACTCCACCAGCGTTTCGCGACTAACGAACAACTCAAGCCCGCCCTCGTCGCCGCCGACGAGATGGAGAAAAACATGTCCGCGGTCGAAGAGCAGCTCATTCAGGTGAACATGAAAAGTTCCGAGGGAAACCTCGTTTACCCCAACATGTTGAACGAGGAATTCTACACCTTCAGCCGGGTGATCGAAGCCGACGCCGCGCCGACCGGACCGCAACTGGAGGTCTTTGCGATGCTGGACAAACGGCTCGACGCGCAGTTGCAAGCCTGGGCACAAATCAAGAACGAGGACGTACCGAAGATCAATGCCCTGATCAAGCAGGCGGATCTGCCGGCCCTCACCGTGGAGACGGCGCCACCGTCCGCACCGGAGAGTGCGCCCCCTGCGACGGCGAGTCCCGCGCCGGTCGCGAGTGCTTCTCCGTCGCCCACCGCCAGTCCTTCGCCGTCGCCTTCCCCGAAGGAAAATTAACCTAACAATTCCCGTCTTGACCGGTATGCCCATAACGAAACAAAGATGGGCAGGGCAGGTCGGCTCGCCGATGATCAGTTGATCGATGGGCAGTTCACATTCACACCAGGCTGATTTCGGGCGCGCGTTCGCCATCGGCGTGCTCCTCAACACCGGCTTCATCATCGCGGAAGTTGTCTTCGGTTTGCTCAGCCATTCGCTCTCGTTGCTGGCCGATGCCGGGCACAACCTGAGTGACGTGCTCGGCCTGCTCATGGCCTGGGCCGCGACCAACCTTGCCCGCCGTAGCCCAACCGAGCGTTTCACCTACGGCCTGCGCCGCACCTCCGTGCTGGCCGCGCTTTTCAACGCTATCCTCCTTCTTGTCAGCATCGGCGCGATCGCGTGGGAGGCGATTCGCCGTATCCGCGAACCGGAACCGGTCCTCGGCCTCACCATGATCTGGGTGGCGGCGGCCGGCGTCGTGGTCAATGGCGTCACCGCCTGGATGTTTGCCCGCGGCCGGAAAGGCGATCTCAACATCCGCGGCGCTTTCCTGCACATGACGGCGGACGCCGGAGTTTCGGCCGGTGTCGTCTTCGCCGGCTTCGTGATTCTCCAAACCGGCTGGTCGCTTCTCGATCCGATCAGCAGCCTGGTGATTGTCGTGATCATTCTGATCGGGACCTGGGGGCTGCTGCGCGATTCGGTCAATCTCGCGCTCGATGCCGTCCCGCGCGGGATCGATTCCGGCGCGGTGAAAAGTTTTCTCGAAGAGTTGCCGGGCGTCGCCGCGATCCATCACCTCCACGTCTGGGGGTTGAGCACGACCGAGACGGCCTGCACCGCGCACGTGGTAAAAAATGAGCCGCAACTCGACGACGAGCTGCTCAAACAAATCGCGCACGAATTGCACGATCGTTTTGGGATCGAGCACACCACGATTCAGTTCGAGTGCTGTGACGGGCCCGACTGCCCGACCGAGCACGAGACGCATGCGCATGAGTAGCGCGCTTCAGAAAGCCGTCCTCCTCGCCGCCGGCCGCGGGACTCGGATGCGCGACCTGACCGACGCCCTGCCCAAGCCGATGATCGAAGTCCGCGGCAAACCGATTCTCCAGCACATCATCGAGGGTCTGCGCGCGGCGGGTGTGCGCGAGTTCCTCATCATCGTCGGGTATCGTGCCGATGTCGTTAGGGCAACTTTCGGCGACGGTGCGGACTGCGGCGTCGGGATCCGCTACGCGGCCCAGGTGGAGCAGGATGGGACCGGGAAAGTGGTGGAGCTGGCGCGGGATTTCGTCGGCCCGGACGCCTTCGTCCTGAGCTATGGCGACATCATTGTCGAGCCCGCAAATTATTCTCGCCTAACGAGTCTCCCGGAGGGAACCGAAGCGATCGTGACCGTGAAGAAGAACGAGGACGTCAGCCAGGGCGGCGCGGTTTTCGTGAACGAGCGGTTCGAGCTGATCGATCTGCGCGAAAAGCCGCAACCGGGCGAGCCGACCAGCCCTTGGTATAACGCCGGCGTCTACGCTTTCCGTTCCAGCATCTTCGAGTTCACCGCCCGGCTTGAGCGTTCGCCCCGCGGCGAATTCGAGCTGACCGATGCGATCCGAGCGCTCGCCCAGGCGGGCCGCAAAGTGCAGGCCCTGGAATTGAGCGGCGCCTGGGCCGACGTGCGCGACCCGGAGATTCTCGCCCAGCTGAATCGCTAGGTAATCTCGTCGATCGTCTCGTTCTCGGGCGATTCCTCGCCGATTTCCTCCTCGATCACGCGGCGGCGCGAGGGCGAGAGGAAGGGCCGAAGAAAACCGTAAAGCAGGTAGGTGAGGAAGATCACCGCCGCCATCCAGTGATAGAATTTCACCGTCAGAGCGAGGAGCGCGATGAGGAAAAAGAAGCGCGGGATAGATTGTGTGGTGCGCCAGTTGACCGCCTTGAAACTGGGGTAGCGGAACTTGCTGAACATCATGAAGGAGAGAAAAAGCATGAGCGCCGGGAGCGCGTATTTCCAGCGACCGATGGTGCGCTGGCCTTCATCCAGCCAGAGCATGAAGAGGGTGAGCGAGACAATCACGCCGGCCGCCGCCGGGATCGGGAACCCGGTGAAATTCTTGTCCGGGCTATTCGAGGGCCCGGCCGCCGCCACGCAATTAAAGCGCGCCAGGCGGAGCGCTCCACAGGCCAGATACACAAACGCGATTACCCAGCCGAGGTTCTGGAATTCTCCGAGCACGATCTGGTAAACGAGCAACGCCGGCGCCATCCCGAAGGACACGATGTCGGCTAACGAATCGAATTCCCGGCCAAACGGACTCTCGTGCCCGCCGAGCCGCGCCAGCCGGCCATCGAGCAGATCGAAAATGCAGGCCGCGAGAATAAACCAGATCGCATCGTGAAAATCGGAGGCCGCTTTCAGGAAATCGGTTTCCTGCGCGCCGTCGTAAATCCGCAGGACGGCCGCGAACCCGCAAAAGAGGTTGCCCGCCGTCATCAGGTTCGGCAGGAGATAAATTTTCGGGCCGCGCGTGTCGCTCATATTCAGGCGAGCCGCGCGATCGCGCTCGAGCCGCCGGCGACGCGGTCGCCCACCTTGACCAGGACCGTCGCGCTCAGCGGAAGATAAACTTCCGTGCGCGAGCCAAAGCGAATCATGCCGAAACGTTCGCCCTTTTTCAGGGTATCGCCAACCTGCGACCACCCCACGATCCGGCGCGCGATCGCCCCGGTGATTTGCCGCACGACGAGCGTGCCGCGCGGACTTTCGAACGCCCAGGTCATGGCTTCGTTCTTGACCGAGCACTCGGGGTTGCGCGCATCGAGGCAGAGCCCCTCATGGTGCTGGCGATAAATCACGCGGCCCTCGATCGGCGCGCGATTGGTGTGCACGTCGAAGACGGAAAGGAAGATCGCCACGCGCCGCATCTTTTCCCTAACGACTTCGTCCTCCTCCAGCTCCTCGATTTCCACGACCACGCCATCGGCCGCCGCCACCACCACGTCGGGCTCCGGCGGAGAGATCCGCTCGGGATCGCGAAAGAAGGCGAAGGTATAGCCAATGAGCGCCACAAAGAGCAGGGCGAGCCAGGGTGAGAGGAGCCAGCTGAGCGCTCCGAGGACGAGAAGCACGGCAAAAATCCAGCGCGCTTCGAAAAGTGTTTGGTAGCGCATGAGAGGCCAGAGTGTCGGATTCCTCGTCGGACGGGTCAAGGCTCGGCAACTGGTCCGCGCACTCGCGGCCGGCCGGCCTGTTTCGAGATGACAAAGCGCCGGCAGTCGCCATCATCGGGCATGAGCATAAACGCGCGATCGCAGGCTGGTGTGCATACCCTCGATCATCCGCTCGCTGCGACGGAACTCTCCATCCTGCGCGCGGTCGAGACCCCGTCGCATCTTTTCCGGCCCGCGCTCCAGCGGCTCTCGCTTTTACTTCTGGTCGAGGCGGCGCGACGTTGGGAAACCCGGAGCGAACCGATGAAAAGCCCGCTCCACGCCTTCGACGGCGCGCTCCTCGCGCGACCGGTGGCGCTCATCCCGATCCTGCGCGCCGGGCTCGGGTTGCACGAAGGAATGATGCTGCTCGTCCCGGGCGCCAGCACCGGTCATGTCGGCCTTTATCGCGATCCCGCCACCTTGTTGCCGGTGCAATATTACAGCCGGCTCCCCGCCCATCTGGACGCCGCCGAAGTGCTCGTGCTCGATCCGATGCTGGCGACGGGCCAGAGCGCCGCCGCCGCGGTCGCGCTCGTCAAGGCGGCCGGCGCGACCCGCCTGCAATTCGCCTGCGTGCTCGCCTGCCCGCCCGGGATCGCGGAACTGCAGCGCGCCCATCCCGATGTCCCGGTCGTGACGGCCGCGATCGACCCGGAATTGAACGACGTCGGGTATATCGTTCCCGGCCTGGGCGACGCGGGCGATCGCTACTTCGGGACCAAGTGACGCGGGTAAGCCCGCACTTGCTCTGGCGCTGAAAAACTGCTTGGAATTCCCCATGGAGCCGAGCCCACGCCGCATCGAAATCTTCGCGCCGTTCGGCGAGGCGTTTGAAACCACGCAGCGGATTCTGTTTCAGCCCTTCGATTTTTCGAAGTGGCTCGTGATCGGCTTCGCCGCCTGGCTGACGACGTTGTTCGGCGGCGGATTCAGTTTCAAATACCGGCGCGCCGGCGGAAGCAGCAACTGGAACTGGAACGCGCAGGGCCACGGGAACTGGCTGCGTGACCTGCCATCGTGGGTGATCCCGGTCGCCATCGGGGTCGGGTTGCTCGTTCTTGCGTTCCTTGTCCTCGTGCTTTGGCTGCAATCGCGCGGCCGCTTTATTTTCACCGACTGCATCGTCCACAACCGCGGCGCGATCGTCGCGCCCTGGCGGGAATATCGCGCGGAAGGGAACAGCTACTTTTACTTTCAGCTCGCCATCACGTTCGGCTGCATGCTCGTTTTTGGCGCACTCGGTTTTCTTTTTTTCTTTGGCTGGTTTCGAAAAAATGTGCTGCTGCCCCTGCCCGTTCTGATCCTTCTGGCGGTGATCTTCGTTCTCATCGCCATCCTTCTTCGATTCATTCTCATCCTGATGGCTCCGGTGATGTATCGGCGGCGCTGCGGCGCGCTTGAAGCTTTTCGCGCCGTCCGGTCGCTGCTCGCGGGCGATCCGGTGGTCTTTCTCCTTTACGGGCTCTTCTACATTCTTCTCCTCATCGCGTCGGCCATGATCGGCTGCCTCGCCGTTTGCCTGACCTGCTGCATCGTGGCGATTCCCTACGTCGGGACTGTTCTCCTTCTCCCGCTGGTCATGTTTCTTTTCACCTATCAGCTTTGTTTCTTGCGGCAATTTGGCGATTCCTGGGATGTCTGGGCTGTCGTTAGGCCAACGGAACCGCCGGCCCTGCCGCCGGCCCTGCCGGTTCCTCCGGTTCAGCAACCTCCGCCGTCCGCATGAAGCATTTCTGGGAACGCCCTTCCTCAGGATCAGTCACGAGGCTCACGCCGGCTGGTTTCCGCGTCCGCGGTGTCATCCTTCTCGCTTTTCCGGCCCTGCTCCTCGCGCTCGCCGGGTTCTCGCCGGATGCCGTGCCGGCTTCGTTTCCCTTCGCCACTTCCTGCGGCTCCATGACCGGGCTCCCCTGCATCTTTTGCGGCGCGACCCGCGCGATGCACTATCTTCTGCATGGGGAATTTGGGCGCGCCCTTTACTACAACTGGCTAGTCTACCCTTTCCTCGCAGGAGTTTGCGCCATCCTTTTCCTGATCGCTCTCGAGCTTCTCCTCGATCGCAATCTCTTGGCCCGCCTGCCCCGCCCGCACATGACGCGAAACTCGATCGGAGCGCTCGCTGCCGGGGTTGTCCTTCTCTGGTCTTTTCAGGTCTATCTCGCGGTCTCGCAGCATAAGACCGAGCTTCTTAACCCAAGAGGGCCGCTCTATTCTCTCGTGGTGCGATAGCGCTCGTCATGCGCGCAACGCAAGTTCTCACCGCCGACGTTTCCAAGGCAGTAAGATAACGATGGAAATCCGAGTAGACGCCGTGCGGGGACCGGAAATCATAGAGCGCTACGCGAGCACCTGCGCTGCATGGAGAGAGTCTCGCCGCCGGAAAGCCGGCATGCCCTCGACCTGGACGGGCTGCGCAAACCCGAGATCACCTTCTGGACGGCCTGGAACGGAGCAGAGCTGGCCGGGTGCGGCGCTTTGAAAGAATTGGATGAACGTCATGGCGAGATCAAATCCATGCGGACGGCTTACGCCTATCAGCGCACAGGTGTCGCCGTCCAGGTCCTGCGGCACCTGATAGCTGTAGCCAAAGCCCGCGGTTATCAGCGGCTGAGCCTGGAAACGGGTTCGATGGAATACTTCGAGCCCGCGAGAAAGCTTTACGCAAGCCATGGTTTTAACTACACCACTCCCTTTGGGTAGCTATGTCGAAGATCCTAACAGTGTCTTCATGACGCGAGAGCTCTAACCGCCGCAACGCAAGCCCTGACAGTTAGTGAATCTCTGTCATCGCCCAGAACTTGCGAAAGGCGCTCGGCCAACTGCGATCTTCCACGCTATGCCGCGCCGCGGCACTCATTTCCCTGCGCAAAGATTCATCCGTGAGGAGGCGGCGAATGGCCGCCGTGAAATCGGCGAC
>JBBSLW010000097.1:0-10094 GCA_038233495.1 Chthoniobacterales bacterium
ACCGCCTGGCCCGCTGTGAAGTCGACTTCGATCGCGAGCAAATCGACTGCTTTCGCCTGCGTCGCCGGGCCCCGGACGATCAACCCCTCAGCGTCTCCCTGCCTTATCAACTCCCCCGGCGCCGCTTCGACACCCGGCCCCACCATAAACACCCCAGTGGGCTTGCATCGTGTCTTCGGACAGTGAATGAGGGACCAATTCCTGTGGGTTAGTTGTTATTCAAAAGCGATCGGACTGCGGTAGACAAGACGGGAGTGAAGTCTGGAGCGGTTATAGAAGGATGTAATCGAAGATGGCAGTGCGCGCCTCGGCGCGGGTGGCGAAGCGGTGATGATAGACCAGCTCGTATTTGAGGCTGCTCCAGAACGACTCGATAAAGGCGTTGTCATAGCAGTTCCCGGCGCGGCTCATGGAAGCGAGCAGACCATGCTCGAGCAAGCCCTGGCGGTAAGCGGCGCTGGCGAACTGACTGCCCCGATCGGAGTGGACGATGAGGGTCCTTCCCGGCTGCCCTTGGCGCAGGGCCATGCGCAGCGCGGCGATGGTCAGCGGAGCATCGAGGATCGGGTTCATGGCCCAGCCGACTACCCGCCGGCTGCAGAGATCGAGGACAGCGACCAGATCGAGCCAGCCTTGGCCGGTGAGCACGCCAGTGGCATCGGTGGCCCAGACTTGATTGGGGCGACAGATTTTGAAGCCTGGGAGACGATTCGGCGCAATGGGTCCGCCATGACGACTGTCCGTGGTGGCGTGACGATAGTTGGAGCGTTGCCGGGCAAAGAGGCGTTCGGCCCGCAGCAGTCGGGCGATACGATTGCGCCGTCCGGGACAACCAAGCACTCGGGCCAGGCGCGGACTGCCGTAGGTCTGACGACTGCGGGCAAACTCCTCCCGGATCCGAGCACGTAAGAAGCGGCTCTCCACCTGACGCGGCCCGGGCTGATGAGGCCGCTCTTTCCAGCGGTAGTAGCCACTGCGCGAGACGAGTAAGGCCTCGCATAACCAAGCTACCTTGTAGGGGCCGCTCATGGCTTCGATCCGGGCATCCCGCTCAGCGGCACTTCGGAGAGGATGCCCAGTGATTTTTTTAGCGCTTCACGCTGCTCCAGGAGCTTGGCGTTCTCCGCGCGTAAACGATGGTTCTCCGCCTCCAGCTCCTCGACACTGCGCCGCGGCCTGCGCCCGCCCCCAGGATCATCCGGCGCTCGCTCGGTGCGCGCCCAGCGGTAGAGCAACGGTGGGCGAATCCCCAACTCCGCTGCCACCTTCGCCGCGCTCCGGCCGCTCGCGCGCCAGAGCGAGAGTGCCTCCTGCTTATATTCCTTTGTATAGCTCGTCCTCTCACGAGCTGCTTTGCTGATCTGTGTCTTCATGTGGACTCCTCGGGTTTTTGACCCCAAGTCCACTGTCCGTCAAATCAGGGCAACCCCACTCTGACCCCGACTCGCCCTCTCGGGACGGTCAGGAGATTGGGCGCCCGCAGAAGCTGGAGGCAATGCCGCATTTTAGTGACCGATTGCATACGGGTGAAACGTCTACTAGTCCTTCGGGCCGTTCTGGACGGAAAGTTCCCAGCGGTAACCATCCGGATCGTGCAGCCAAAGGCCCATGTGCGGGGACCCCGGGGCTTCCGGTCCAATCTCATCTCCCGGATCCTCCAGATCCGCGTCGATCCTTTTGAGATGCTTCAGGGCCTTTCGCAGTGCTGACATGTCAGGGAGGTGAAAAGACATGTGACCGATCGCCTCCGGCAGAGGCTTGCTCTTTTGCAAGGCGATCGTGACGGGGTCGTTTCCAACAGCGACCCTATCCCTAACTCGAATTGCTCCTCCAACCCAAAAGCGCGTTCGAACCAGTGCGCGCTCTTTTCGGATTTCGGACGGCCAGGCCAAAGTGGCCGACATTGCCGAGCGTAAACGGAACCTTCACCTCCAGAAGGCATCGCCGGCAATGGTCCGGTTGGATGGCAGCAAATTGGAATTTCAACGGCCCATTGCCTGGCCGATCTCCGGAACCCGGATGCATGCTGCGCTGTGCCCCGGCTGCCATTCCATCAGCGGCGGCAAGGCTTCCTTGCACTTCTCGATGCAATACGGACAGCGAGGATGGAAGGCGCAGCCAGCCGGGGGATGCAACGGGGAGGGGGGATCTCCCGCCAGGACGATCCGTTTTCGTTCGCGCTCGCGTGCCGGATCGGCAATGGGCACCGCGCTCAGGAGCGCCCTGGTGTAAGGATGCTGCGGTCGCACCAGGACTTCATCGGGAGGACCCATCTCGACGATGCGCCCGAGATACATGACCGCGATCCGATCGGCAATATGCCTAACGACCGAAAGATCGTGCGAGATGAAGATGAGAGTCAGATTCATCTCGCGCCGGATCTTCGCGATCAGGTTGATGATCTGGGCCTGGATCGAGACATCGAGGGCCGAGACCGGCTCGTCGGCGATGATCAGCTTTGGCTCGACCGCGAGAGCGCGCGCAATCGCGATCCGCTGGCGCTGGCCGCCAGAGAATTCGTGCGGATACTTGTTCGCTGCCCCGGGCAAAAGCCCGACCGTGCGCATCAACTCCGCGACGCGTGGACGCAACTGCGCGCGCGGGATTTTGCGATGGCTGCGCAGAGCTTCGGCCAGTGCGTCGAAGACCGTCATCCGCGGATTGAGCGAGGCGTAGGGATCCTGGAAGATCATCTGGAAATCGCGCCGCGCCCGGCGCAGCTCGCACCCGCGCAACTCGCTGAGGTTGCGTCCCTCGAGCACGACGCTGCCGGAGGTCGCCGGGAGGAGCTGCAGAATGGTCCGGCCGAGGGTGGATTTGCCGCAGCCCGATTCGCCGACCAGGCCGAGGGCCTCGCCGCGATGTAACGCAAAGCTGACGCCATCGACGGCCTTGACCATCCCGGTGGTGCGTCGCAGAAAAGCGTTCTCCTCAACCGGGAAATAGGTCTTGAGATCGCGGACCTCGAGGATGGGCTCAGTCATCGTGACGCAAGGAGTTAACTGAGCGCGCGCTCTTTGTCATCCCGTGCGTTGGCGTCTGCGATTTAAGCGTGGAGCGGACCTTGCGAGTCGAGCGTCACCGCGCGCTCCGCCTGGCGTCGAAGATCAGGCCGTGCCGACGTTGTTCACGACCATCCCGCACGCAAGGAGAGTGCCAGCCAGGGCCTGATCCAGGCCGCTGGAACAGCCGGTGATGAGCCAGCCAGATTGGAAGTGGAAGTTTTGTTCACGTGGTTTCGGGTAGTTGACCAGTGATACGCCTCAGCCTCCGTTTCGGATGGCGAAAAATTCCATCCGCCTAACGAGCAGGTTTAACTCGCGCCGCCCAGGTAGGAAGCCAGCCGGAGAAGATCAGCGAAAACGCCGCCGGCGGTGACGTCGGGGCCGGCCCCGGGTCCTTGCACGACGAGCAGTTGGGTGTGATACCGCGCGGTCGTGAAGGCGACGATGTTATCACTGCCGGTTGTTCCCGCGAAGGCGTGCGCAGTTGGATAACTGCGCAGACCGACGGAGCAGTGGCCGCTCTGGTCAATCACTCCGACGTAACGCAGGACTTCAGCGCGCTCTTGTGCCTTTACAAAGAGCGATTCGATCGCTCCGTCGCGTTCGGGCAGACGCTCCAGAAATTCTTCGATCGACCCGGCCCGCAGCTCTTCCGGGACGAGGCTCTCGATTTTGACGGCCTCCAATTCCAGGTCGAGACCCATCTCGCGCGCGAGGATGACCAACTTGCGACCCACGTCCATCCCTGAAAGATCGTCGCGCGGATCGGGCTCGGTATAACCCTTTTCCCGCGCGTCGCGCACCAGCGCCGAGAAAGGCGTGCCACCGTGGTAGGTGTTGAAGAGGTAAGAGAGCGTGCCGGAGAGAACGCCCTCGATCTGGCGCACCTTATCACCGGTTTGGACAAGATCGCGCAACGTGTTCAAGATCGGCAGACCGGCACCAACCGTGGTCTCGTAAAGATAGTGTCGGTTCCGGTCGCGCGCGGCGGACTGCAACTTACGATAGAAAGCCATCGAGCCGCTGTTCGCCTTTTTGTTAGGCGTGATGAGGTGGATGCCGCGCTCCAGCCAGCCGGGATATTCCGCGGTCAGTTCCGCGCTCGCGGTGCAATCGATCAGGACGGCGTGGGGGAGGTGCTCCGCCTGCACGTGGTCGGCAAATTTTTGCAGGTCCGGGCTGGTCTCGCTCCCGGTGAGTGATTCGCGCCAGTCCTGCAGGGAATGCCGTTCGCTTAAAACCATTCGTTTGGAATTAAGAATGCCACGGACGCGGAGATCGATTTTGAACTCGTGCTTCAGCTTCTCCATTTGCAGCACGAGTTGATCGAGAAAGGCACCTCCGATGAGACCCGCGCCGATGACTCCGATCGAGATGGTCTGGTTGGAAAGATAAAACGCGGAATGGACCGCGCGCAGCGCCCGCTGTGAATCGGCGCGATCGATGACGGTGGAGATATTTCGCTCCGACGATCCCTGCGCGATGGCCCGGATGTTGATGCGCGCTTTCCCGAGGGCGCCGAAAAATTTCCCGGCCACACCGGGATGGTCGACCATGTTGTCGCCCACGGCCGCGAGGATGCTGCAGTTAGGCGTGAGATCGATCCGCTGGATCTGGTTGTGATGCAGCTCGGCGAAAAAAGCTCGCTCGAGGGTGGATCGCACGATGGCCGTTTGCGCCTCCGGAATGACAAAGCAAATGGAATGCTCGGAGCTGGCCTGCGAAATCATCACGACCGAAACGCCGATCTCGCGCAGCGCGCCGAAGAGCCGATTGGCCACGCCCGGGACGCCGATCATGCCTGTGCCTTCGACGTTGACGAGCGCCATTCCGTCCACTGTGGTGAAGCCTTTTACGGGATGCTTCGAGGCTGCCCGCTCATGAATCTTCGTTCCGCGATGGGTGGGGTTGAACGTGTTCCGAATCCAGATCGGGATCTTGTTCTCGATCGCGGCTGCCATCGTGTTGGGATGGACCACCTTGGCCCCGAAATAGGCCAGCTCGGTCGCTTCCTGATACGAGACTGCGTCGAGCACGATCGCATCCGGCACCAGCCTCGGGTCGGCGCTCAACACACCGTCAACATCGGTCCAGATGGTGATGGAACGAGCGTGGAGCAACTTCCCGAAAATAGAGGCGGAAAAATCGCTCCCGTTGCGTTTCAAGGTCGTCGGGATGCCATCCGGGGTGGAAGCGACAAAACCGGTTACGACCACCCACTCGCTCGTTAGGCCAGTGAGCCAATGATCGGTTTGGGCCTGCGAGCGCGTCCAGTCCACGCTGACCGTGCTTTCCCCGGGCTCGACCGTCAGGACGGTGCGCGCGTCGAGGTAGCTCGCACGGATTCCCTCGGCTTGCAGGTGCGCGTTGAGAAGTTGCGCCGACCACAGCTCGCCGTGGCCTGTGATCAATTCGAGCGTGCGCTCGGAGCAGGTGCGGCTCAGGTAAACGCCGCGCAACACCTCTCCGATGTCGCTGCAGTCCGACTCCAGAACTTTCAGGAAATCCTGTCGTCGGCCATCCGTCAGTAACGCGGCGGCGGCCTTCGCGTGGCGCTCCTTGAGCGATTCGAGACTTGTCCGATAACCGTCGACGCGTTTCCGGGCCAGCTCGACGAGATCGATGAGGGCATCGGTCACCTTGGCCATGGCCGAGACCACGATCGCCTTGCGCCCACTCACCTCGGTGCGCAGGATCTTCGTTACGCCGCGATAATGATCGGCGCTGGCGAGGCTGGTCCCTCCAAACTTATGAACATCCCACTGCGAACTCATGCCCTATGGTCGCGCATAAGGAGCAGGCGTCGAGCCAAATGCTCGACGCCTATTGGGATCCCTGCCTAACGAGCTGCTCCAGGATGCGTGCCGGGAAAGTCTGGCCTGACTATTTTGCCTTCGCCTCTTCCACAAGCGAGAGATACTGGCCGTAACCTTCTTCCTGCATCTTCTCGCGCGGGATGAAATGGAGCGCGGCTGAATTCACGCAATATCGCAACCCCGTCGGGTCCGGCCCGTCTACGAAGACGTGCCCAAGGTGCGCGTCGCCATTTTTCGAACGGACTTCGGTGCGCTCCATGAAGAGCTTCCGATCGGTTTTCTCGACCACATGCGATTTGTCGATCGGCTTGGTGAAGCTGGGCCAGCCGGTGCCGCTCTCGAACTTGTCGCTGGAAGCGAAAAGCGGCTCGCCGCTGATCAGATCGACGTAAATGCCGGGCTTGTGGTTGTCCCAATATTCATTGCGGAAAGGCGGCTCAGTGCCGTTCTCGCGCGTGACGTGATATTGCTCGGGAGTTAGTTTCTTGCGCAGTTCAGTGTCGGACATGGTTTTGGAGTCGGTTGGTTTTGCTTCGGACGAATTCGTGGTGGCGTTTTCGGTCGCGGGAGCGGCTGAGGATCGATTCTTCTGCTCGCCCGCGCGTCCAACATAAAGCGAGGTCGCCGCAATCAACGCCAGCACGATGGCGCCGATCCAGAGAGTCGAGCGGCTGCTGCCCCGTTGTAGGGTCTGCCGGTAAGGTGATGTTTCGTTCATTCCGAGTGAGAGAATTTACCGCGAGCTTTATTCCCCGACAACGCCCCGGGTAGCGGTTGCGAGCTCGACCTCACCGAGCTGCACCCGAAGGCAGGCGGTCGCGTGGCCGGTTGCAACCTCCTTGAGCGCAATCTCGGAGATTACGCATTTCTCCTCGGCAAACTCGCAGCGCGGTGCAAACGGACAGCCGTGGATCGGCCGCGCGACATCGGGTGGTGCGCCAGGAATGGTGTGCAATTCCTCACCCCGCTTGTGCAACGCCGGAATGGAGCGTTGCAGTGCCTGGTTGTAGGGATGTTTAGGATTCCGGAAAAGTTCCGTCGTCGGCCCGCTCTCGAGCACGCGCCCCGCATACATGACGAGCACGCGATCGCAGAAGGCCGAAACGACACCGATGTCGTGGGTCACGAAGATGACCGCCGTCCCGAGTTGCTTTTGCATCTGCCGGATCAATTCCAGGATTTGCGCCTGCACCGTGACGTCGAGCGCGGTCGTGGGTTCGTCGGCCAGGAGCAGTTCCGGCTTAGTGATGAGAGCGAGCGCGATCATGACGCGCTGTCGCATCCCGCCCGAGAACTCGTGTGGATAGGAGTGCATCCGCTTGGCCGCATCCTGAATTCCCACTTCGCGCAAGGCGGTAACTCCGAGATCGAAAGCATCGTTAGGCGAAATATCGCGATGAATGCGCAGCGGCTCGGTCACCTGGTCCCCGATCCGCAGGTAGGGATTGAGCGAAGTCATTGGGTCCTGGAAGATCATCGAGATCTTGTTGCCCCGGATCGCGCGCAGCTCCTTCTCCGGGCAGTGCAGAAGGTCAAGGTCGTGAAAGAGCGCGTGTCCGCTTTCGATGCGGCCGGGAGGCTGGGGGAGGAGCCGAAGGAGCGAGTAACAGGCGACTGATTTGCCCGAACCGGATTCGCCCACGATGCCGAGGGTTTCTCCTTTGCAAATCCAGAACGAAACATCGTCCACGGCCCTAACGATTCCGGAGCGGGTGTGGAAATAGGTGCGCAAATTCGCCACCCGGAGCAACGTTGGAGGAACGCCCGCTGTGGCGTCCGTGTTTGGTTCATCGCGCGCAGCCATCAATCCTTTGCCGCTTGGGGATCGAGCGCATCGCGCAAACCGTCCCCGAGAAAATTGAGCGAGAAAAGCGTGAGAGCGAGAGCGAGCCCGGGATAAATCAGCAGCCACGGAAATTCCTCCATCGTCTCCGCGCCTTCCTTGATCAGCACGCCCCACGAGCTCATCGGGGGTTGGACGCCGAGCCCGAGAAAACTCAGGAACGCTTCGAGTAACATCACGCTCGGCACGGTCAGCGTGGCATAAACGATGATCGGCCCGAGCGCGTTCGGAATCATGTGGCGAAAAATGATCCGCGCCTTCGAGAGCCCGAGCGCCTCCGCAGCTTCGATAAACTCAGTGCGGCGGAGGGAGAGAACCTGGCCCCTGACGATCCGCGCCATGGTCAGCCATTGGACCGCGCCGATCGCGGCGAAAAGCAAAACGAAGCGCCGGCCGAAAAGGACCATGAGCAAAATGACAAAGACGGTGAAGGGGAGAGCGAAGATGACGTCGACGATGCGCATCATGACGGCGTCGACTTTGCCCCCGAGAAAGCCGGAGACGGTTCCGTAAAGAACCCCAATCGTTAGGGCGACCGCCGTCGCACAAAGCCCGACCGCCAGCGAGATGCGTCCCCCATAAAGCAGGCGCGCGAAAAGGTCGCGTCCGAGGGTGTCGGTGCCGAGCCAGTGTTGCGCGCCCGGCGGGGAGGCGCCGAGTTGCAGGTCCTGCGCGAAATAGGACTGTCCGAGGAGTAAAGGGCCGAAGACGGAAGCGAGAGTCAGTGCGACGAGCAGGAACGCGCCCGCAACGGCCAGTTTGTTTCTGGCCAGGCGGTGCCAGGCATCACGCCAAAGTGAACTGCGACCCGGTTCGGTTTCGTTAGGTGGAGTCATTCGTAACGCAGTTTCGGATTCATCCGGATAAGGATGAGATCGACGAAGAGATTAAAGACGATGATAAAACCGGCATAGAAAAGGACGGTTCCAACCACCATGGTGTAGTCGCGGTTGAAAGCCGCGGTCACGAAGTAGCGGCCGAGCCCGGGAATCTGGAAAATCGTTTCGACCACGAACGAACCGGTGAGCAAGCCCGCCACCGTCGGCCCGAGATAACTGACCACCGGGATCAGCCCGCCGCGGAGGGAATGGCGGAGGACGACGCGCGCCGGCGAAGCGCCTTTGGCGCGGGCGGTGCGAATGAAATCCCGGGAGAGAATTTCGAGCATTCCGCCGCGGGTGAGGCGCGCGATATAGGCGGCGTAGAATCCGCCTAGCGTCAGCGATGGAAGGATCCGATCGATCCAGTCGTCCCAGCCGGAGACGCGGACCCACTCGAGCTTGAGCGCGAAGATGAGAACGAGCAGGGGACCGAGAACGAATATGGGAAGGCAGATTCCAACCATGGCCAGACCGCTCGGGATGTAGTCGGTTAGGGTGTTCGGCCGCAGCGAAGCGACAATGCCAGCCGCCAGGCCTAACGACAGGGCAACGAGGAGCGACCAGAAGCCGAGCTCGGCCGAGACCGGGAAGGCCTGGCCGATCAGCTCATTGACGGTCCGGTTGGGATATTTAAAAGAAGGCCCGAGATCGCCTCGGACGACGTTGCCGAGATAGGTCAAATACTGCGCGAAGAGCGGCTTGTTCAGGCCGTAATGCGCTTCGAGATGTTTCTGGATTTCCGGCGTGGTGTTTTTTTCCGCCGAAAAAGGCCCGCCCGGCGCGAGCTTGAGCATGAAAAAGGTGAGAGTTGCCACGACGAGGAGAACCGGGATCGCCTGGAGAAGGCGGATCGCAATGAAGCGGAGCATGGGCCGTTATTCTGGAGCAGGGGCGCGTGCTTTGCCATCGTTTGCTCGCGCGCTGCGCGCGGGTGGTCCGCCCGGAAGAGACCGCGCGTTCTACTTTGCGGGAGGATTCGGCGTCTGTTGCTGGCCGTTCGCGCGCAACGCCATCGCGCTGCCACGATCATGACTGTTCAACGTCGGGAGCGAGCGGCCGTGCCCACCGATCGTATCCAGATTTCCGCGCGCGATGACGCGACGCGCCTTCGCGTTCGTCAGGTTGATGAAATTCTGCGTTGTGATGAAGAGCGCGCGAGTTTGCGAATCGTAAAAGGCGACGCGCGATTTCTGATCCGCGCTTCGCCATTGCTGCACCCCGGCGGTGATGTTCTTCGGGCCGGCCACGTCCTGCACGTTCCAGGTCGCTCCGCTGGTGCGGGGGTCGAGCAGTTTGAAAATTTCGGTCGTGCTAATCGTCGAGGCGTCGGCTTTCGTCACCACTTCGCGGGCGCTCTTGCCCTCGAGAAAGGTGACGGCGACCCGCCAGACGGCCAATGGCAAGAAAAAAAGGGCCGGGCGGGAGGTTTGCGGGGGGCGCGGAGTGATCAAGCGCGGTTTCGGAACGGAGAATCCGGCGTCCGCCGTGGCAAAATCAGAGCATTTGCTCGATGAAGGCGCGGCTTTCGAAAGGGGCGAGGTCTTCCAGC
>JBBSLW010000098.1:0-9925 GCA_038233495.1 Chthoniobacterales bacterium
CCCCTGCACCCAGACCGCGCCGAACCGCGTCTCGAGCAGGCTGCGGATTGCGCGGGTCAGTTCCGCGACGGAGAGAACCTTCGCGACATTCGGAAAGAGATCGGCGTCCGGCACGATGCGAAAGTAGCACAGCCGTCTCGGCTGTGGGGCGAACGGGCATCTTGCCCGGTCACTGAACCACCGGGCGAAGACCCCCGCTGGCCCCACAGCCAGGATGCCTGTGCTACGAAGCAAATAAATCGCTCTGCGACCCCGTCGGCACTTTCAACCCCAGTTTTCGGTAGGCGTTAGGCAAGGCGACCCGGCCCTGCGCGGTCCGTTTGATGTAACCTTCCATGATCAGATACGGCTCGTTCACTTCCTCAAGGGTGCCCGCTTCTTCCCCGACCGCGACCGCGAGCGAGCTCAAGCCGACCGGGCCGCCGTTGAATTTGTAGATCAACGTTTCGATGATGCGCTTGTCCCATTGGTCGAACCCGTCGCGATCGATCTCCAGCATGGTGAGGGCGCGATCGGCCAGCTCCGCGTTAATTTGGCCATCCGCTTTCACCTGCACATAATCGCGCACCCAGCGGAGCAGATTGTTCGCGGTCCGCGGCGTGCCGCGGGTGCGGGTCGCGATCTCGGCCGCGCCGCCGGCGTCGATCTCGACATTCAACAAACCGGCGCTGCGCAGGATGATTTTCTGCATCTCCTCCGCGCTGTAATAATCGAGGCGCGCGGTCATTCCAAAGCGCGAGCGCAACGGCGCGCTCAACATGCCGGAGCGGGTGGTGGCGCCGATGAGGGTGAATTTCGGCAGGCGCAATTGCAGACTCCGCGCCTGCGGTCCCTGGTCGATGATGATGTCGAGTTTGTAGTCTTCCATCGCCGGGTAGAGATACTCCTCGATCGTCGGCTGGAGCCGGTGGATTTCGTCGATGAAAAGGACGTCGCCCTTTTCTAGACTGGTGAGTAATCCCGCGAGTTCGCCCGCTTTTTCGATGACCGGGCCGCTCGTGTTTTTGATGTTCACGCTCATCGCGTTGGCGATGATGTGCGCGAGCGTCGTTTTGCCAAGTCCGGGCGGGCCGCTGAGCAGGATATGCTCGAGCACATCGCCGCGTTTCTTCGCCGCCTCGACCAGCACTTCGATTCGCTCACAGACTTTCTCCTGGCCGGTGAACTCGCTGAACATCGGTGGCCGCAACGAAATCTCGAAGGCGGGATCAGGTGCGATGGGAGATGGGACGGCGGCGGGCATCGGTGAAAAGTAGACAGGATTTACGGGATGGAGAAAGAAAATGCGCGACGACACATGACTTACTATCGGGAGTTGTCATCCCGGACCGCGCGGGCGCAGAGGGGAGGGACAGGATTGACAGGATTTTTCAGGATTAGAAATCCTTGTTACATCCCAGATCTTTTTTTTCCTCACTCAGCCGCTCTCGCGAGAGCGAAGCCCGGGAGAGGAATTGCGGGAAGGCGAAGTGCGCACTCGGGCGAGCGCGCTCCGCCGACTCAGGATGACGGTTCGGGACGGTGGTTCCGTTGGGTCACGCGTTCCGATTATTTGTCCTGAAAATCCTGTCTGCCTTAAAACTGTCGGCCCTCATTCCAGGTTCTTCGTCAGCACCAATTCCGTTCCTCGGCTGCGCAGGACGTAATCGACCTGGTCGAAGGCATTCCGGATGAGGTGCAGGCCGAGCCCGCCCGGCCGGATGAGGTCGACGCGCCGGCTCTTCATCGCGGCGGGAACGGCCTGCTTGCCGTAATCGCGCAGACGCAGGCAGACGCAGTCGCTTTTGCCCTCGAGCGAGAGGGAGATCAATTGGTCATCCCGCAAATGGTAGGCATGTCGGATGATGTTGGTGCAAGCCTCGTCCACGCCGAGGATCATGAGGGTGCGCTGACGCTCGGAAAAGGGGAAGGACTCGAGGAAGCGACGCACGCAATTGCGCATCAGAGCGAGATTTCCGGTGTGACTGCAGAACTCGATTTGTTTTTTCGTTTTCTTCATCGCCGGGAGTTCGCCTAACAATCGCTTCTCATGCTTCGCGGGCAAGCTGGCGAATTTCCGTCTGCCTCGCAACGTGTTTCCGCGTCCCGCGCCGGACTTTTTCAACGGCGACCGCTCCCTTGGTAGAGCGAGACTCCGTCGAGCCCGAGGGTTGGCGTCGCTGCGCGCCGGCTCGACGGAGTCTCGCCATACCGAAATGACGCCGCCCTGCGAGGGACAAAGGCGCCACAGGATGAAGCGCGATCCGGGCTGGCAATCCGGAGCGAGGCGTGCACTATTTTCCCCATGTCGAAATGGCTCTTCGCGCTGCTTTTACTCGCCTCGCCGGTACTGGCTCAGGAACGGCCGACCGCCTACGAGGCGTTGCGCACCGTCGGTCAGCAGCTCAACCGCGACTTCGTCAACCACGTCATCTCGGTCAACGGGGCGAATGGCTCCCCGCAGCCGGAGACCTGGCGAGTCCTGATCGAGGACCCGCAGGCGGGCGGCGGGGTGCGCGAGGTGGAAGTGGGCAATGGCCGGATCATCTCCGAGCGCACCCCGTTGCGCTCCGCGGTCGAGGGCTTGTTAGGCACGGTCATCGACACTTCGAAGCTCAATCTCGATTCGAGCGGGGCATACACGCTCGCCCAGCAGACAGCGGAAAAATCGCATGTCACTTTCGCGACCGCGGATTACACCCTTCGCGTCGACGAGCGCGGGAATCCAATCTGGATGGTGGCCCTTTTGCGTCAGGGCGGCGAGCCGGCGGGCAAGATTTTCATCGGCGCGAATCACGGCACGATCACCCGCACGGAAGGACTTTTCAGCGGCGGCGACCGGGCCGCCGGCGTGGTCGTGGATGAGCAGCGCGACGAGCCGGTGACGGATGCGGATGCGGATGAGGACGACGGCGGGGACCAGAACATCGTCAAGCGCCGGATCAAGGAAGCTTTCCGAGAAGGGCGCGCCGAAGTCCGGCGGACGTTTTTCAAGGTGCGGCGTTCGTTTGTCGAATTCTTCGAGGACCGATGATCGCACTGGAAACGACGCGGTCTGAAGTCTTGCAATCTGCGGTCGAGACCCGAAGATGACCGCGATGAAAGGCCAATTTCCCGAGCAAACCGCGTGGACGAATGTGCGTCACGGCTGGCAACAGCTCTACGGCAGCTTCGAGGATCTGGGGATCAGCATCGAGTGGCACGATTTCAAAACGAGTCAGCCGCTGGATTGGGCAGAGAGTTTCCGGCCGGGCAGCATCGAGTTTTGCCTCAATCTCGACGGACGCGGCGCGGTCGGACGCGGGCGGAGTGCGGCGCACGATTACGGCCCGAGCAGCTCGGGTTACTATGCGATCGGCGAAGAGCCGCTGCACGCCACGCGGCAGGCGCACGATCGGCATCGCTTCGTTACGCTCGAGTATTCGAGGCAGCATTTGCAGACGCAGCTGGCCGCTTCGGAGAGCGATCTCACGCCGGCGATGCGTGATGTGATTTTTCCAAAGCGCGAACAGAGCGTGGTTTCGGCTCCGCAACCGATGTCGGTCGCGCAACGCGCGATCGTGGCCAGCCTGGCCGAACCGCCGGTGCCGAAAGCCGCGCGCATCCTCTGGTATCAGAGCAAGGCGCTCGAGTTGATGTCGCATTTTCTTTTTGAGCCGAAGGATCCGGAAATGTTTTGCGTGCGCCAAAAGAAAGTGGCGCGCGACCGGGTGGTGCGGACGAAAGAACTGCTCGTGCGCGACCTGGCGAATCCGCCTTCGCTCGATCAGCTCGGGCAGGAAGTCGGCTGCAGCCCGTTTTATCTGAGCCGGATTTTCTCGCGGGAAGTGGGCCTGACGATTCCGCAATTCCTGCGCAACGCGCGGATGGAACGGGCGGCCGAGCTTCTCCGGAGCGGGCGCTATAACGTGACCGAGGCGGCGACTGAAGTCGGGTATTCGAGCCTGAGCCATTTCAGCAAGGCTTTCTGCGAAACGATCGGCTGCTGCCCAGTCCTCTATCCGGCGGCAAAACATATCGTGCTCGATCGTTAGGCCGGGATGAGTGCGGAATTTATGGGCCACAGATTGACACCGATGGGACGCGGATAAGAAAGAATCGCGGCGTCTTTTCCCATCTGTGTAAATCGGTGTTGATCTGTGGCTCATAAATCCAGTTTCTTCCTCCTCCCCACCGCGACCCTCTGGCAGCGCGAGATCGTGCGCTTCTATCGGCAGCGCAACAGGATCATTGGGGCGCTCCTTTCTCCGCTCGTCTTTTGGTTCGTGATCGGTTCGGGGATCGGGCCGTCGTTCCGGGTCGGGGCCGCGCCTGGCGGCATGAATTACCTCGAGTATTTCTATCCCGGCACGCTCATTCTGATCATGCTCTTCACCGCGATCTTCTCCACCATTTCGATTATCGAGGATCGCCGGGAAGGTTTTCTCCAGTCCGTGCTGGTCGCGCCGATTTCTCCCGGGAGCATCGTCTGCGGGAAAATTCTCGGCGGCACCACGCTCGCGCTTTTGCAGGGGCTAATCTTTCTTTTGCTCGCCCCCCTCATCGGGATTCACATCACTCCGGAGCGCATCCTGGTTTGTTTGTTTGCTCTCTTCATCGTCGGCTTTGGGCTCACCGGTCTCGGGTTCCTCGTGGCCTGGCCGATGGAATCGACCCAGGGATTTCACGCCATCATGAACGTCTTTTTGATTCCGCTCTGGCTCATGTCGGGCGCGCTTTTTCCCGCGACCAATCCGCACACTTGGATCTATTGGGCGGTCCATCTGAACCCGGTGACCTACGGCGTCGCGGCGGTCAGGCGGGCGCTTTACGCCGGCGATCCCGGGGTGCTCAACCTGCCCAGCTTTGCCGTCTCCATCGGCGTCTCGCTCGCCTTCGGCCTCGTGATGTATGCGGTGGCCTATCTTCTCGTGAAGCGAAAATCCTCATGAAAATCAAGCGCGCCCTCATCTCCGTCTCCGACAAAACCGGCGTGGCCGAATTCGCCCGCGCGCTCGAGAAAGCGGGCGTCGAGATCATTTCGACTGGCGGCACCGCCAGCCTGCTCCGGCAGGAAGGGATCACAGCGCGCGACATTTCCAGCTTCACCGGATTCCCCGAAGTCCTTGACGGCCGGTTGAAGACGTTGCATCCGAAAGTGCACGGCGCGCTCCTCTATCTGCGCGGCAACGAGGAACACGAGGCGGCCGCGCGCCAGCATGGGATCGAGGCGATTGACCTGGTGGTGGTGAATCTTTATCCGTTCGAGGCCACGATCGCGAAGCTCGGGGTGAAATTGGAGGAAGCGATCGAGCAGATCGACATCGGCGGGCCCTCGATGCTGCGGAGCGCGTCGAAGAATTATCAGTCGGTCGCGGTCGTAGTCGACCCCGCCGATTACCAGGCGGTGCTCGATGAGATGCACGATCGCGAGGGCGGGACGACCCTGAAATTGCGCGAGCGGCTCGCGATCAAGGCCTTCATCAAGACCTCCGATTACGACCGCACGATCGCGAGTTTCCTGAACGAGAAACAGGAAACCGAGACTTCCTTTTCGCTCTCTCTGCCGCTCGTAAGCCGGCTCCGTTACGGCGAGAATCCGCACCAGACCGCTTCGATCTACGGAACCTTCGCCGATCATTTCGAAAAGCTGCACGGCAAGGATCTTTCCTTTAATAACCTGCTCGACATTACCGCCGCGGCCGACCTGATCGACGAGTTCTCGGAGCCGACGGTGGCGATTTTGAAACACACCAACCCCTGTGGCGTGGGGAGCGATCCGGACCTGCGCGAGGCCTGGCTGAAAGCTTTCGCGACCGACAAGCAGGCGCCCTTTGGCGGGATCATCATCTGCAACCGGCCACTCGATCTCGCAGTCGCGAAGGCGATCAGCGAGATTTTCAGCGAAGTCATCATCGCGCCGGAGTTCGCAAGCGACGCGCGCGCGCTCCTCCAGAAAAAGAAGAACCTCCGCCTGATGCGCGCGCTGACCCCGGCCCGGCCTAACGACAAGCCGGAAATGGATATCCGCTCCGTCCGGGGCGGCCTCCTCGTCCAGCAAAAGGACGCGGCCGAGTTTGACCAGATCGAGACCAAGGTGGTAACGACACGTCCGCCGACGAAACAGGAAACCGCCGCCATGCTCTTCGGCTGGCGGGTGGTGAAACACGTCAAGTCGAACGCGATCGTTTACGCGGGCGCGGATCGCACGTTAGGCATCGGCGCCGGGCAAATGTCGCGGGTGGATTCATCGCGCATCGCGGTCTGGAAAGCGGCGGAGGCCGGCCTGTCGCTCAAGGGCAGCGCGGTCGCGAGCGATGCGTTTTTTCCCTTCGCCGATGGCCTGATTGCCGCCGCCAAGGCGGGCGCGACCTCTGCGATTCAGCCGGGAGGCTCGGTGCGCGACGAAGAAACGATCGCCGCGGCAGACGAACGCCAGATGACGATGGTCTTCACCGGCGTCCGGCATTTCCGGCACTAGGCGCATCCCGCGGAGCGAAGCGTCACAACGGACGACGCCGGCTGCGCCGGAACATCGATGATTGCACGAGGATGCCGAAGATGGAGAGAACTACAATCAGGATCGTGGTGCCGGTGGTTGGCAGATGAACCGCGTCGGCGATTAGGCGCGCGCCTTCGATCGACGAAAAAATAATCAGCGCCCAGTCGAAGAGCGCGAGGAGCAGGATCGCGCCGAGGATTCCCCCCACGACGAAGGTGATCGCGGTGTAATGCGAGTGGTCGACGATCAGACTCGCGGCGATCGCGACCGCCAAGCGTCCCCCGACGAGAAAACCGGCAATGCCGATGGCGAGTTTCTGAAGCAACAAAGCGATCAGCGCGCCGAGAAGACCGAGGCCGAGCGAAAGGACGAGCGACAGCCATAACGGCGGATGTTGGCTGAGGTAGGGAGCGAGCTGAAGTCCGATCGCGAAGCCGAGCGCGGCGACGAAAAGCCAGAAGAGCCGGCGCCCCAGAAAGAGAAGCGCGACGCCGACGAGCGCGCTTACAATCGGCAGGGAGAAATTCATGCCGGGAACGTTAGCGGAAGAGGCGAAAGTTGGGAACTCACGATCTTGAGCCGATCACCCGGTAGGGCGAGACTCTGTCGAGCCGGGATGTGGGTGCAAAACGAATCCGGTAGTCTGCCGTAAGGCTCGACGGAGTCTCGCCCTACCGAAATATGCCCGAGCCTCGCTCAGTTGCCGGCTCGCCTACCGAGACATCATCGCGTCGCGTTGTGCCTTGAACTCCGAGCCCTCTTTCCAGGTCGGGAACTGATCGGCATTCGCGACTTCGTAGCCGACTTCGAAAAGCAGCCGCATGTCCTCGACGGCGCCGGACAAATCCCAGGCCGGATTCACTTCATCGGAGACCTGATGGTAATGATGCAGGGTGTAATCGTCGCTCTTCTTTTGCCCGTAATCGGCCGGCTGGCCGACAAAATCCTTCGGCTTGCTCCCGGTGTAGAGGGCCGGCACGCCGACCTTCGCGAACTCGAAATTATCTGCCCGATAGAAGCTGCCTTTCTCCGGCTCGCTGTTCGGTTTCGCCATCCGGCCGGCGCGCGTCGCGGCCTGCGCGAGAAGATCGCTCAAGGTCGACTGCCCGGCGCTGATGTCTTCAATGTCGCGGGTTTTGCCCCAGGCGTTGACGCCGTCGATGTTGATATCGGCCACGGTGTGATCGAGCATGTAGAGTGGATTCTCCGCGTAATATTTTGCGCCTAACAAACCGGATTCCTCCGCGGTGGTGGCGAGGAAAAGGAGGCTGCGCGAGGGCGGCTGCGGCAGTTTGGTGAAAGCCTGCGCGATCTCGAGGAGTGAGGCGACGCCAGAAGCGTTGTCGAGTGCGCCGTTGTAGATCTGGTCGCCTTCGAGTTTCGGATCGCGCCCGAGATGATCCCAATGCGCGCTATAAATGACGTATTCGTCCTTCCGTTGCGGATCGCTCCCCTCGAGCCGGCCGACGACGTTCTTCGACTTGAAAAGCTGGATCTTGTTCTGCAAAGCGAAATCGGCTTTTGCGCCTAACGATACCGGCTTGAACTCCTTGCTCAGGGCGGCTTTCTTCAGCTCGTCGTAGTTTTTGCCGGCGGCGGCGAAGAGTTTGCGCGCGGTCTCGAGCTGGATCCAGGAGCGGACCGCAACCGTGTTCATGTTCTTGTCCTTGGCGTCGATGACGAAGTTCTGTTTCGCGTTGCTGTTCTCGACCACCGTCCAGGGATAGGCCGCCGGGATCGTCTCGTGCACGATGACGGCGGCGGCGGCGCCTTTCTCGGCCGCGATCTCGTATTTGTAGCTCCAGCGGCCGTAATAGGTCATCGCTTTCCCTTGGAACATTTTCTCGTCGAGCTTCGACAGGTCGCTGGGATCGGGAATGGGCGGATCGTTGATCAGGAAGACGAGCGTTTTGCCTTTGACATCGAGGCCTTTGAAATCGTCCCAGCCGTACTCCGGCGCGACGATGCCGTAGCCGACGAAAACCATCTCGGAATCCTTCACCTCGACGGTGGGCGTGATGCGCTGGGTAAAGGCGACGTAGTCGTTAGGCGATTTCAGTTCCATTTTCTGTTCGCCGACTGCGAAGCTGGCGGTGGGGGTGGCGAGGATCCCGGCCATCGGCACTTCCTGGGTGTAGGAGCCGTTGGGGTTGCCCGGTTTCAAACCCAGCGCTTTGAACTGTTCGGTGATATATTTGACCGATTCTTCCTCGCCCTTCGAGCCGGGGGCCCGGCCCTCGAATTTGTCCGAGCCGAGGACCTTGATCTGGTCGAGGAGCCCGGCGGCGTCGATCGCCTCGAGCGCTTCCTTGGGCGGCTCGGCCGGCGCGGCGGCGAAAAGGGTGAGCGAAGTGGCGAAAAGGACGAACGAGAAGGCGGCGGCTTTTTTCATGCGAAGAGCAAGGTAGCGCAGGACCCGCTCGCTTTCATGTCATCCCGACCTGGCCCCGCGCGGGATCGCGCAACTGCGATTGAGGAATCTTGGTTGGCGGAGGACGCGGATGGCAACTGGAGGGTCCCTCGTCGTGCTTCGGTGGCTCGGGATGACAGGCCTGCGGGAGTGAAAGTGAGGGTCTCCGTGTGCTCCCGTTACTCGAGGGAAACGTATTTGTATGGGTGATGATCGAGGATGGTTGGGAACCATCCTTTCACGCCGGGCCGGATGAGGAAGGCGTGGGTGTAAAAATAAACCGGGAGGATCGGCGCGTCGTCGAGCAGGATCGCCTCCGCCTCTTGGAAAGCGCGGAAGCGCGCGGCCTCGTCGCTGGTTTGCGCGGCTTCGGCCATGAGCCGGTCGTAGTTGGCGTTCGACCAGCCGGTTTGGTTGTTGGCGCCATTTGTGACCCAGAGATTCAGGAACGAAGTCGGATCGGCATAATCGCCGATCCAGGTCGAGCGGATGATCTCGTAATTCATCTCGCGCCGGGTGTCGTAGTAGACCTTCAGTTCCTGGTTCACGAGCCGCGCCTCGATGTTCAGTGTTTTGCGCCACATCTGTTGCACGGCTTCGGCGATGATCTTGTGGTTCTCGGAGGTGTTAAAGAGAATCTCAATCGGCGGAATGCTGCGGCCCTCGGGGAAGCCGGCCTCGGCGAGAGCGCGCCGCGCCGCTTCGGGATCATAGGGGAAGACCGTTGCGCAGGTGTAGCCGGCGGTGTCGGGCGGGGTGAAGGCGAAAGCGGGAAGCTGGGCGCCGCGAGTGACGTGATCGACGATGCTCTGCCGATCGATCGCGAGCCCGAGCGCGCGCCTAACGAGCCGCGAATTCAGGATCGGTTTCGTCACATTGACCCTGAAAAAATAGGTGCCGAGGTAGGGATCGATGCGCAAAAGCTCCGGTTGCTCGCGCCGGTAGCGATCGATCCGGTTGATCGGGACGGTGTCGGTGATGTGCAACTGCCCGGAGCGAAAGGCGCGTTCCTCGACGTTGTTGCTGTCGATGGTGTGAAAGACGATGCCGTTGAG
>JBBSLW010000099.1:0-9866 GCA_038233495.1 Chthoniobacterales bacterium
ACGTAACGAAGATGCTTGAGAGCCGGAGAGGCGCGTGCAGGATGCCGTGGTCGTCGAGATGGGCGAGGGCGTCCGCGATCGCGCGCACATCTGGAGCGCGGTCGTTTCCGTGATCGTGAGGCCGCTCGCCTTGATCTCGTAAACCGTCCGACCGACGACGAATTCGCGGGCATAAAAATAGGTGCCGTCGTATTCGCCCGCTTCGTAGACCGGGAGAATGGCCGGGTGCCGGATGTTGGGGTTGGCGCTGGCCGTGTCGAGAAACTCCTGCGCTCGTTCCGGGCTCGCGCGCAGGCTGCTGCGCAGGACGTGGAGCACGACCGAGCGACCGATCGTGGTTTGGTCGGCCTGGTAAATTTTATCCCAAAAACTTTCGGTCAGCTCCGGCCCACGCGGTAGGTGCCGAATTGCTGGCCGGTCAGGTCCGGCTCGGGCGGGAGGAGCGCGGTCGAGATTTCCGGCTCGGCCCCGGCCGCCGGGTTAAGGGTCTGCTCTTCACGGTCGCGCATCACGACTTTGATGAGGACGGCGTCCCAGCCGATTCGATCGTCTGCTCGGCCGGGCTGGCGTTGGCGTCGTAGGCAAATTCGACGTGGCCCCAGTGCAGCATCTCGTAGATCGCCTCGAGCCCGCGGGAGCGCGCCGTCTCGGCGTGGCGCAGCTCGCCGTTGCGCAGGTAGGCCAAACCGGCCTCGGCCCCGCTGACCAGCTGCACGCCGCCGCTTCCCCCGCTCAGGCAACACATCTGGAGGAGGTCGATGACGTGAAAAAGATCGGCCGTCTCGCGTGCCGCGGCGACGCGCTCGATCGATAGCAAAAGACGCTCGCCCTCGATCGGCTCGGGAAAAATCTTGCTGTTCGCAACCTCGAGCCGCTGTTCGCCTAACGGATAGCCGGGCAGGAAAAAAGTATGGAGCCGGGGGAAGCGCTCGCCTAGCGAGCCCGCGAGGGCGAGACCATCCACGCCTTCGCTCTCCAGCTGGGTGATGAGCAAATTGCATTCTGGCACCTGCTCGGCCCACTCCAGCGCGGCGGCGTCCGAGGCAAAAAATTCGGCCTGGTGGCCACTGTATTGCCGAACGATCTCGACCAGAGCCTGCCCGATCTCCGGCTCCTGATGCACAAGGAGCAATTGCATTTATTGCGGCGGGGCGGTGAACGGGGGCGGATAAAGGTTGAGCAGGCGGGTCGGCTCGGCCCGTACAGCCTGCAACTGGTCCTGATAATAAACGCGCACGATGTAGCCGAGATATTCGCGCGGACCACTTTCGCTCGTCGGGAGGAGGTCGGCCGCGGCCGACGGTTTGCGCTCGGCCAGTTTCGATTTCTCGACCGAGTCGGGCACGTCTATGGGCTGGTTTGCGAGCGAGGCGCCGGGCGCCGGATCGTTCCGCTTCGCGCGCAGGTAGGTGACATCGAGCACCTCGGTGCCGGTGTCGGCCCAATCGTGCCCGGGGGTGACCCACTCGTAGCTTACTTCGGCATCGGTCAGGGTGACCTGGTCGTTGTTCACCATGTCGTAGAAGAAAACCTGGATCTTCACCTTGGTGTGATCGATCTCCGAGCCGGGCCGCACTTTTACCCCGACCCGCAAGAGGAGCCGCGTCTTCGCGTCGGGATCATCTTCGCGTTTCAGGGTCACCTCCGAGATGCCGAAGGTCGAGCCATCGGGAACGCCGGAGGCATCGCCCGCTTCGCCGGTATTGGCGGCGGGCACAGGATCAGTAGCCGCGATCGGGCTGCTCCGGGCCGGCACGCCGACGCGCAGCTTCACATCCGCCAGCTCGAAGAGCGGACCGACCGCCGGGCCTAACGACTGCAAACGCCGCCAGACTTCGTTCGAACGATCGAAGAGCTGCATCGATTCATAGGTCAGCGCGAGCTCGGCCAGGATCTCGGGGTTGCCCGGATCGAGCGCGCTGGCCTGTTGCAGTTTGGCGATCGCGTTCGTCGTGTCGCCTCGTTCGCGGAAGCCTTTCGCCACTCGGAGGAGGGTGCCGGGGACGGTCTTCGGCGTCGCCTCCACCCGTTGAATGGTGGCGGCCGGGATGCCCGCCACGGCGGGGACCTGGACCGGGGCGGCAGGCGGCGTGGCCGCGGCCTTGGGCCGGCGATAGAGGCGATCTCCGATCGCTGTGTTTTGCGTGGATCGCGGCGCCTCGGTCGTGCGGCGGGTGTGGAAATAGAGCGCGGCCAGGATTTGGAGCGCAGCGACCGTGCCGAGCAGAGTCATGGCCGCTGTGTAGGTTTTGTCCGCCCGGCTGCCGTTAAAAATGGAAAGCGCGCGCATCAGAGGATCGTTCTCTAAACGAGCGCGGCGCGCAGTGTCAATCCGCCAGCCGAGGCCGCGCGAGCGCAGGCTAGCGCGAGATATCGGTCTGGCTCAGGATTGTGAACCCTTCGCCCTGCAGGACCGAACAGGCGCATTCCGTATCGTCCACATGCATGGCAAGCGCGGCCAGGCCGTGCGGGCGGACGAGAAGCGGATAGCTGAAATGCATGTTCACCTCGGCCATGAGGAGGGCGGCGAGGAGTTTGGCCAGCTCGGTTGCGACCTCCTGCAATTCCACCACGACCATCTCGCAGACGCCAAAGGCGACCTCGTGTTCGTGGAAAATATTCTCCACCGTCTCGGGATCGCTGACCACGATGCGGGCGATGGCCGAGTCGGTCTGCTCGGCGATGCTGAGCGCGACCACGTGGGTGTTGCGGGTGCTGAGCAGCTTCACGATGTCGAGCATCGCGCCCACCTTGTTTGGCAGGAAAACGGAGAATTGTTTGACCAGCGGGCCGCCGATCTTGGACGTGGTTTCAGGTAAATCGAGAGCCATAAAAGTCGCGGTAAGCGAGTCGGGCAATATGCCGTTGCCCGGGAGCGCAAGGCAAATGAATAGTGCTCGGCGGCCGCGGCGCCGGATGCTAAAGGTGAGACGATGCCGCGCTACGTTGCCTTTCTCCGCGGGATTAATCTGGGGAAACGGCGCCCGCCGATGAGCCGGCTGCGGGAGCTCTTTGAGGCGTGCGGCTTCGATGCGGTCGAGACCTTTATCGCGAGCGGGAATGTGCTTTTCTCGAGCAAGCCGCAGCCGGCGGCGACACTGGAAGCGCAGATCGCCCGCCAGCTCGAGGATTCGTTAGGCTATCGAGTCGATACCTTTGTTCGCACCCTCGAGGAAGTGGCTGCGCTCGGGAAAGCAAAGATTCTCGCCGACGACGGCCAGGAGGGCGTGACCATTCAGGTCGGCTTTCTGCAGGAGCCGCTCGCTCCGGAAGTGGCGCGGAAACTGGCCGTGATCCGGACGGTAGACGACGAGTTCCAGGTCCGCGCGCGGGAGTATTACTGGCTTTGCCGGGGCCGAGTCTCGGATTCGAAAGTCTGGGCCCTGCCGGAGACGCGGGCGCTCCGGTTGCCGACCTCGTCGATGCGCAACCTGACCACGATCCGGAAGCTGCTCGCGAAACATCCGGCCTAACGAGCAAGCGCGAGCACGGCCCGCGCGCAACCCCAGGAAAGAGTAAAACCGGAGCCGCCGTGACCGTAGTTGTGGAGGACGCGGCGCCCATCGGAAAGTCGAGCCGCGCGCAGGCAAATCCCGGAGCGCCGGTAGGGGCGCAGGCCGACGCGTTCGCCGAGGATCCTGGGCGGGGCAATCTCCAGGGCGCGGCTGCATTCCGACACGATCGCGGCGGTCGTGTCGGGATCGGGCGCGCGCTCGTCGCTCAGGTCGTTCGTCCCGCCGAAGACGCAGTCGCGCGCCCGCGGGATCGCATACATGAGCGGCGGATCATCGCAGACCACGGCGTGCGATTGCGCAATCCCCGCCACGAGCACGACCTGGCCACGGTGCGGCTCCACCTCCGGATCGGGGAGAAGAGCGCGCGCGCCGACGCCGGTGCAATTGACGACGAACGCATAGTCGCGGCTCACCTCCTCCAATCGCTCGAAATGCCGGCCGCTCTCGATCGCGCCGCCCGCGCGTCGAAAACGCGACGCGAGATAGTCGAGATAAAGCGAAGTATCGGTTAGCGGAACCTCGAGTGTGTATCCGCTGCTGAAAGCGCCGGGGACAAGCGCGGCCGGCAGCGGACGCGCGCCTAACGAGATCGCCCACGCGGGAATTTCCAGCTGCCCGGCCCGGGCAAAGGAGCGAAGCTCGAGCATCGAAACTCCGCTTCCCGGCGTGGCGCTCAATTCCCGCAGGACCTCGAAGGTCTCGAGCGACCACGCGATCACCTTGTCCGCAGGCTCGGCGTCGTAGGGAAACCAGATCGCGCCCGCGGCGGCGGATGTGATCCGTGGACCACTTTCGTCAGCGAGAATGCGGACCGGCCAGCCCGCCTCGGCGAAGAGCACACCGCAGGTCAACCCCGAGACGCCGGCACCAATGATCGCAATTTGCTCTGGCATGGGTTCTCCCTACCTGCCCCGCAGCAAGTCGCCATCCGGAAGTGATTTGCCGTTTCTGCGTGGGGCTGGACACTCCCGGGACGAGTCGATACGCTCCGAGAGTAATCGTCCGGGAGCCTCCCATGGCTGATCTGATCAAAACCGATCTGCACTTTCGCATCGGGCACGTTTTGTTCCTCGACATCGTTGCCTACTCGAACCTGCTCATCACCGAGCAGCACGACCATGTCGAGAAACTCAACGAACTGGTCCGTGGCTGTCACTGTTTCCAACATGCCGAAGAGACGGACGAACTTCTCTGTCTGCCGGCGGGCGACGGCATGGCGCTGGTCTTTTCCGGAACCGTCGAGGCAGCGGTGGACTGCGCCCTCGAGATTGGGCGGGAGCTGACCCAACATCCCGAGTTACGCGTGCGGATGGGGATTCATAGCGGCCCGATCAGCCTCATCACCGATGTCAACGATCGCTCGAATGTAGCTGGCGCCGGGATCAACGTGGCGCAGCGTGTGATGAGTCGTGGCGATGCCGGTCACATTCTTCTCTCCCGCCATGTGGCGGAGGACTTGGAACAATATCCGCGCTGGCGTGATTGCCTGCACGACCTCGGGGAGTGCGAAGTGAAGCATGGGCAGAAGCTGGGGATTGTGAACTGCTACACGGCCGAGGCGGGCAACCCCGAGACGCCGTTGAAGCTGCAGCACCCGGCGCGGGTCTCTGCGTCGGACCGTTCCCGATGGCGTGCCAGGTTCGTTAGTCTAATTCTGGGCGCGATCCTCCTCGCGCTGGCTGCCAGTTTTTTTTGGGGCCCGGGCGTTCATCCGGAGCGCGACAAATCGATCGCGGTCCTGCCTTTTGAAAGTCTGAGTGACGACAAACAAAATGCCTATTTCGCCGGCGGTATTCAGGACGATGTCCTCACGAATCTGACTAAGATCGGAGATCTGCGGGTCATCTCCCGCACCTCGGTGATGCAATACCGGGGGCGTCCTTCCAACGTGCGTGAAATCGGCGAGGCCCTGGGGGTCGGAGCGGTGCTCGAGGGGAGCGTGCGTCGCGAAGGGAATCGCGTGCGCGTCAGCGTGCAGCTCATCGACACGAAAACGGACGAACACATCTGGGCAGACGAGTATGAACGCGAGCTCACCGACGTCTTCGCCATCCAGAGTGAGCTCGCCTTGCAGATCGCTTCGGCCTTGCAAAGCAAGCTTTCGGTCGGGGAACAAGCCTCGCTTCGGCGGGCGCCAACGAAGAGCGGAGAAGCTTATTTGATCTACCTGCAGGCGCGCGACCGGGCGCTGCACGCTCAACCGGACGAGGCGATCGAGCTTCTGGAAAAAGCGATCCAGCTCGACCCGACCTTTGCCCTGGCCTTTGCCCATTTGTCCTATGTCCAGAACAGCCTTTACCAGGCGAACGGCGATCCCGCTCTCCTGGAAAAGGCGGGCGCGGCGGCGCATGAAGCATTGCGTCTCCAGCCCAATTTGCCGGAAGCGCATTTCGCCCTCGCTTATAACTACTACCGCGGCAGCCACGACTACAGCAGCGCCCTGCGGGAGCTGGCCATCGCGCAGGCCGGCCTCCCTAACGAAGCCGATATTTACCTCGTCATCGGCTCGATCGAACGGCGCCAGGGCAAGTGGTCGGAATCCATCGAGGAGTTAAAGAAGGCAACCCTGCTCAACCCGATCGACCCCACGCTCTGGGCGAATCTTGGTACGAGTTACCAGGCGGTGCACGACTTTTCCCTCGCGGCGAAAGCGTTCGATCGCGGGATCGCCACTTCTCCGGACTTTTTCATGAATCACTGGCTGCGCGCACAGTTGGAGATCGAGCATAAAGGGGATCTGGCGCCCGCCGAGCAACTCATGACGCGGATCGCAGGTTGGCCGGACTCAGGTGGCCAGGTCACTTATGCCCGGGTGCAGCTCAAGTTACTGCAAAGGAGTTACGACGACGCCTTGGAAATCCTGCGCAAGTCGGAGCTTGACTGGTTATCGGCTTGGCGACCACCGACGCCTGTCCCGCGCGCCTTGCTCCTCGGGTTGACGCATCGCCTGCGCAACGAACCAGAACGCGCGCGGGCTGACTTCGAAGAGGCGTGCCAGATCATGGAGCAGGCCGTGCAGGAAAATCCGACGGACGCTTCCCGCCACGCGCTCCTCGGCGAGGCGTATGCCGGGCTGGGGCGAAAAGAGGATGCGCTCCGCGAAGGCAAGCGCGCGGTGGCGTTGCTACCGGAGTCCAAAGACGCCCTCGACGGCCCGGGCATGACTCTCGCCCTGGCGCGGATTCATACCATGTTGGGCGACAAGGATGAAGCCCTCGCCCTGCTCGAACATCTGCTCGCTACTCCGGGGAGCGTGAGTGTTTACCATCTCCGGATCGACCCGGAATGGGACGCACTCCGCACCGATCCGCGGTTCGAAAGCATGACAGTTTCTGCCCCCCGGAAGAAACCAGAACCAGAAAGGTAAGTTATGGCTATTAATACAAAGTCAGAAGACACGACAAAGGATCCCGCACACTTCGAAGACATGCTGTCGACGTACATCAGGCGGATTGAGGAGGCGGAAGAAAAGCATCCAGTCAGTGAGGGAATCATCACCTCCGACGATCTTGTTATCCCTCCTTTAACCCGCGGCGGGATCGAGCGGCAACAAATCGCATGGCGTCTCTACAACCACCAGATGTTTTACGTTGTGAAGGTGGAAGCCGGCACCCATGTGCCGATGCATGCCCACGACGAAGACATCTTCCGGCTGATCATGGAAGGCTCATTAGTCGTGAACGGTCAGGAGTTGAAAGCGGGAAAGTGGTTCGTGGTTCCGGCTCTCTTTCCGTACAAAATCGAAACCTCTTGTGGTTACACCGTGATGGCCGGCTACCAAATGGCCTGTAAATCAATCAATACTTGATCACGCGCGTCCCGGCCCCTCGATACGATCTCTAGTCGATGACGAGATTTTTTCTTTGGGGCGCGCTGCTCCTGTTGGCCCTCCCCGGTTGCGCGGGCAGTTCTTCGCGGTTGATCGCTCCGACGCGGCCGGCGATCAGTCCCGCGGAGGTGCGCATTTATCAAATTGCGCCGCGGCGTTATCAGGAAATTGCCACGCTCGATGCGACGAGCGGCGCGCGGTTTTTCCGCGGCACGCCCGAGGGTGAGGCGGAGGCGATTCAGCGTTTGAAAGAGGAAGCGGCCCGGGTCGGCGCGAATGGCGTTCTGCTCACACTGGTCGGCGATCGCTCCAGCGGGACGCTCGGAGTTGGGGTGGGTGGCGGTGGCATTTCCGGCGGTCGCCGCAGCTTCGTGGCCGGCGGCGGGTCGGCCAGCGGCGCCGCGCCGATCGTTCGCAACGCCGCGCAAGGGATCGCGATCCACGTGCCGGATCAGCGCTGATTCCTGACAAAGGACTGGAGCGGCCCGCCCGCTCGGCGCTAGCTTGGGGTCTCATGTTCGGACTCTTCAAGGAGCAGCGCCGCCGGCGATCGCGCACTCAACCGCCGCCCGAGGAGTGGCGCGCGATCATCCAGCGCAATCTCCCGTTTTTCGGTCGACTCGCGCCGGAAGATCAAAAAGAGCTGCTCGGCCACGTCCAGATATTTCTCGAGGAAAAACATTTCGAAGGATGCGGGGGGCTCCGCCTGACTAATGAAATCCGGGTCACGATCGCGACCCAGGCCTGCCTGCTCCTGCTCCATCGCAAGACCGATTATTTCCCGCGGCTTGTCACAATCCTGGTTTATCCATCGGGCTTTTTGGTCAACGAAGATCGGCACGTCGAGGGCCACATCTGGGAAGGCGGCCCGGAAGGACGCCTCGGCGAGACCGGGCGGGAAATGGGCTCGATGGTCCTCGCCTGGGACGCGGCCAAGTCCGGCGCGCACGATCCTTCCGATGGGAAAAACCTGATTCTGCACGAGTTCGCGCACCAGCTGGATTTTGAAGACTTTACGGCCGACGGCGTGCCGGCGCTCACCTCGCGCGGCGATCGGTTATCGTGGTCGGAGGTGATGAAGATGGAGTTCGCGGCCTTGCGCGCGGCGGATGAGACGGGAATCCCGACGCTGCTCGACACTTACGGCGCGAGTAATCCGGCGGAGTTTTTTGCCGTCGCGACGGAGGCGTTCTTCGAGCGACCACGCGCGCTCGGTCGTGAGCGTCCGCGATTGTTTGCGGAGATGGAGCGGTATTTTCGCCAGAACCCGCTCAGCTATTCGAGCGAACCGGAATCGCGGGAAGCGAGAGGTGAATTATCCCGCCGGACCCCGGGGAACGCGCCGCCGTTCTAGTTGCCGACCGGTTCGGTAGGCGATTGCCGCGCCACGTTGCTCCCGAGACGAGCCGTTTCGGATTCTCTCGCGGCCGCGGTCGGTTTAATTTTGATCGGGTCGGGCCCATTTCGCTGCAGCCAGGTGGTGACGAGAGCATTTTCCTTCCACGGATATTCGTCCTTCAATACCGGCCACCAGAGCAAGCGGCCGGCGGCGCGCCAGCCATCGATGATGTAGCCCGAGCTGAAGGGCTGCCCGCGCGCGGTCACCACGACCACGTTATGCTCGAGCCGAGTGGCCGGATAGGCCTCGCCCCAGTGCAGGACGAGCGTCTTGAGCGGCACCTTCCGCAACTCCGCGCCGATATCGTGCGCCCAATCGAAACAAAAACCGCGATCGCGCGCGCCGACGTGGATCAGGAAATTTTGGAAGATCGAGATCGGCGCCACCCGCCATTCTTTTTGCAATCTGCGGGCGGTGTTGTGTGAAATTTCGGCGACCAGTTGCGCTTCCGCCGGATCGACCTTTGGCCCCAGGGCCACGATCGCGTCGCGAAATTCTTCGATCGATTTTTCGTCCCGCGCCGCCGCCGGGAGCGCGAGCGCGCAGCAGACGAGGAGCAGGAAAAGAGCGCGCTGGGGCAGACGGGATAAATCTGGAAGCGAGGGTTCCAGGAAAAAACATCCTGGCTTCCCGGTCTCCGTATTCATGCTTCTCCTGCTTTCCTCATTTCCTGATTCAGCCCACTCCGACGCTGGGGTGACGCGGGATGACGGATCAGGAAAACTGGAAAGCAGGAAAGGCATGTTTGAAGCGGTTCTTCCTTGAACCCGTTCCTCGCGGAGAGCAAGTCGCGAACCGCTTTCCTGAGCGAATTCGCGGCTGCAGTCGCTGCTTCCTGAGCGCGCGGGACCGCCTCTCTTTAGATCATGGCTGAAAAGGTTTCAACGCAGCCGCTGGGGACAGCAAAAAATCGGCCGGCGATGCTGGAGGATGTGCGTTGCGCGCGCGCCGGAGAACTACGCCGGGCTCCGCGGCTAGACTGCCACGTTGCTCGTCGTGCCCAGCTTCGCCGCGCGCAGGGCTTCTCCCGCCGTCCAGATGGCCGCGCCGAGGTTAAGCAAATCCTTCGCCAGAAACTGGCCCGGCATCGGCGAGAGAAAGGGAAAGCCATAGCCCGGTTGCC
>JBBSLW010000100.1:0-9817 GCA_038233495.1 Chthoniobacterales bacterium
GCGTCGTCGGCCACGGTGCGGCGGAGATAGAAGAGGCGATCATCCACCATCCGCAGGTTGCTGTAATCGCCGGGCGGGATGTCGAAGGCATCAATCCGATTCTGGATGCCACCGGTATCGACCTTCACCACGACCGGCTTTTTCTGGTCTTTCTTGTCCTTCTTCTCGTCCTCTTTTTTGCCCTCGTCGGCCTTGTCCTTTTTGTCTTCCTTCCCGACTTCATCGCTCCGCGGAGCGATCGGCGACTTCGTTTCCTTCGCCAAAGTGACGAGGTAAATCCGCTCCATGTCGCGATAGACATTGGCGAAATCTTCGTCCCCAAAGATCGGCTTGAAGTCGCGGCTCGAGGTGAAGAGCAGATACTTGCCGTCATCGCTGAACTTCGATTGCCCGGCGCGATACCAGTCGTCCGTCACGGCCACCGTTTTCTTGGATGCGACAGAATAGAGATAAACCTTGGTGATATGATTTTCCTCCGGCCGCGCCCAGGCGATCCACTGGCTGTCGGGCGACCAATCGTAGGAACCAACTTCGCCATATTTATCCTGGTCCACCTGGGTCACCGCTTTCGTCGCGACATCGACATAACGCAGCCGCTGCAGGCGATCGCTCCAGAGCAGTTTCTTGCTGTCGGGCGACCAGGTGAAATCGTATAAGTAAGTGTCCGCGCCGCTGGTCAACTGTTGCGGTTCGCCCTTGCCATCCTGCGCGCGCACGTAGAGCTCGTTCTCGCCGGTCACATCGGAGTTATAGGCAATCCATTTCCCGTCCGGCGACCAGACCGCGTCGCGCTCGTGCGCGTTCGAGCTTTTCGTTAGGTTGCGCGGCGTGCCGTCCTTTGCCGGGACGGAGAAGAGATCGCCGCGCGCCACCACGATGACGCGCTGGCCGTCCGGCGCGAGATTGACCGACTCGGCGTGCTTCGAGGCGTCGACCAGGCCGGAGCGGCCCGAGGCGAGATCTTCCTTGATCTCGATCGGCACCGGCGTGGCCTTGCCGCTGGCCAGATCGTAGCGCCAGATGTAGCCGGCCTGTTCGAAGACGATCGCGCCTTTCCCGATCGACGGGAATTTGATGTCGAAATCCTTGAAGTTGGTGAGCTGCTTCGTTTCCTTGTTCGCCAGATCGATTGAGAAAAGATTCATCCGGCCGTCGCGATCGGAGATGAAATAGATGTGGTTGTCGGGGCCCCACATCGGGCAGATGTCCTGGCTAGGATCGTTCGTCAGGTTTTCCGTCGCGCCGGTTTTGAAATCGCGGATCCAGACGTCGTCCGCCATTCCGCCGCGATAATGTTTCCAGGTGCGGAATTCCCGGAAGACGCGGTTGTAGGCCATCTTCGAATCGTCCGGCGAAAAGGAGGCGAAGCCGCCGCGTGGCAGGGGCAGTTGTTGCGGCAGCTCGGCGTCGAGCCCGACCGTGTAAAGCTCGCCGATGAAGGAATTGAAGGAGTTTTTGCGCGAGCGGAAAACGACGAGCTGCTTCGTGTTTTGCCAGGTCATGACGAGGTTGTTTGGCCCCATCCGGTCGGAAATATCGTCCCGGCCGAGCGTCGCGGTCGTCGTCAGGCGCTTGGGCACGCCGCCGTCGCCGGGCATGACGTAGACCTCGGTGTTGCCGTCGTATTGCGAGGTGTAGGCGAGCTGTTTGCCGTCGGCCGAGAAGCGCGGAAACGAACTGTAGCCCGGGCCGCTCGTCAGGCGCCGCGCCACTCCGCCGGCCTGCGCGACGGTGTAGAGCTCGCCAGCGTAGCAGAAGACGATCTGCTCGCCGTTCGTCGTCGGGAAACGCAGGAGCCGGGTCGTGTTCGGCAAACTTTGCGCGGAAGCAAAAGCGGTGGACAAAAAACCGGCTGCGAGCAGTAGGATCGGGAAGCGGAATGAATGACGCATAATGATGAGGTGCAATGAGTTGGAAAAATGTGCTCTAAGGAAATCAGGCGCAACCGCGATTTTGGGATGGCGTGCGGGGGTCGCCGGGATTCTCAAGGTGCGACGGAAGACTGAAGCTGGAAGTCGCCTTTCCGTGAGCCCGAAACGATCGACCAGCCGCGCCGCGCCCGGTGAGGCCCAGAACGAGAAGGGCGGTGACAGCCAGGGCACGGGAAATTATCGTCATGAACTTTTCACAAAGACGCCGCCGAACGCAGGTTTTGTCTGCGAAGCACGCGCCTTTGCGGACGCTCAAGGGAGGGCGGAAAAGGTGGCCTGTCCAGCTTGGCGGATAGAGGGCAGCGCCTCCGTCACTCAGTCGTTACGTTGACAAGGAAATTTCAGGATGATAATTTCGCGCCAATCCGAGCGGACCGGAATTGGTTAGGCCGCGCGAAGGAACTTCTGCACAACCTACTGAACAGTCAGGTCCTCGTGCTCAACCGCCTCTGGCAGGCGGTCAACGTTTGCTCGGCGCGTCGTGCCTTCGCCCTTCTTTACCAGGGCCACGCCCAGGTCGTCTCGGCCGATCAGCAGAATAATTTCGCGACTCACGATTTCGCGAGCTGGCTCGACGTCTCGCTGACTGCGCCGGAGCCGGAGCACGAAATGGTCACGACCATCTCGTGGAAAATCCGCGTTCCGCGCGTCATTGTGCTTCTGCTTTTCGATCGGCTCCCGAAGAAGGAAGTGAAGTTTACGCGGCACAACGTCTTCGAGCGCGACAACAATACCTGCCAGTACTGCGGGAAGGTTTTCGAACGGAGCGACCTGAACCTCGATCACGTCCACCCGCGCGACAAAGGCGGCCTAACGACGTGGGAAAACGTGGTTTGCTCCTGCATCCCCTGCAACACCCGCAAGGGCAACCGCCTCCCGCACCAGGTCAACATGACGCTGATCCGCAAACCGAAGCGGCCGAAATGGCGGCCCTTTGTGCACGTCACCTTCAGCAGTCAGCAGCACGAGAGCTGGCGTCATTTCGTCGATCTCGCCTACTGGAATGTCGAGCTGAGCGACTGACGGCGGACGCCTCGCTGACGCGCAATGCGCAACGCATGACTCGCTGACTCGAAGGTCCGGACCAGCTCCCCCGGTTGTCATCCCGACTCGACGCAGCGCGGGGAGGGATCTCTCCCATGCAATGGACGCGCTCCGGCGCGAGAACGCGCGGTTGGTACTCGGGCGATCCCTCGCCGTCTGCGCGGCTCGGGATGACAACCGGGCGGGTGCCCTAACGAACAGCGGGTGCGACCGCGGCGGCGGCCGGAACCGGCCGCGGGGCGAGCGCGTTCAATATCGGCTGCGGATAAACCCCGAGGACGAAGATCGCCGCCATCATCAGCGTCATTGTTACGCGCGATAACCCGCTGACCCGAATGGGCTCGTGCTTCACCGGATCGAGCCAGTACATCGCCCGCACCACTTTCAGATAATAATAGAATCCGCACCCAACCGTGATCACGCCGATCACGACGAGGAGCGTTTGTTGTTGCCGGATGGCCGCGTCGAAGACGAAAAATTTCCCGAGAAACCCGGCCGTGAAAGGCACCCCGGCGAGCGACATCATGCTGAGCAACATGGCAAAGGCGAGGAAGGGCGAGCGTTTCCCGAGCCCGGCGAAATCCTCGATCTGGTCGCCGGTGCTGCCGTCGGCTCGCGAACCGGTTTCGGAGTTGCCGACGACGATCAGTACGGCGAACGCGAGCAGCGTCATCACCAGATACGCGACCAGGTAATAGGCAACCGCGGAGCCCGCCACGCTGACCACCCCAATCAACAAATAGCCGGCGTGCGCGATGCTCGAGTAAGCGAGCAGCCGCTTCAGGTTCGTTTGCGGGAGCGCGGCGAGATTGCCATAAATCAGCGTGAGCGCGGCGACCCAGACGAGCAGGTGGCTGATTTGCGGTAAGGCGAGAAACGGCTTTAGAACGCGAAGCAGGACGACAAAGCCGGCGGCTTTCGAGCCGACGGAAAGGAAGGCGGTCACCGGTGTCGGCGCGCCTTGATAAACATCCGGCACCCAGATCTGGAACGGCACCGCCGCGATCTTGAAACCAAGCGCGACAAGGACGAGAGCGAGCCCGAAAAGAAGAGGAATCCGATCGATCTCCTGCGTCACAAGGAGCGACGGCATGCCAACGAGATTGGTCTCGCCGGTCACGCCGAAAATCCAGGTAATCCCGTAGACCAGGAACCCGGTCGAGAGCGCGCTCAAGATCAGATATTTCACCCCGGCTTCGAGCGTGGTCGGATTGCGCCGGGTGAAACTAACGAGCACGTAGAACGACATCGTGACCAACTCGAGCGAGACGAAGATCATCACGAAATCGATCGCCGACGCCATCCACATCAGACCCGCACAGGTGAAAATCGGGAGAGCATAGAATTCGCCCAGTCCGGCCTGCGGATTCGAGCCGGGCACGCCGAGGCGAATGGCCGGCGCGTAATCGATCGCCATCACGAGAACGAGGATGGTCGTGACGAGCGCGAAACGTTTAAAGAAAATCGCCAGCGGATCGGCCGTGTAAAAACTCCAGAAGCCGGTCGCGGCCGCGGGCGACGGTGCGGCCAGAAAAAAGCTCGCCAAGAGGACGGCGAGCAGTCCGGCGATGGCGGCGACGGCGATGATGCGCCGGTCCGCTTTGCCGGCGAAGGCTTCCGCCATGAGCAGGATTAGGCCCCAGAGAAGAACGGCGATTTCGAGCGCGGGCGCGGGGATCATCGGTTAGTGGCAGCCATCGACGCGGTGAAGGTGGGGCGCAGAAAGCGCAGGAAAGTGTTGGGGAAGCAACCGACGAGCAAGGTCGCGGCGAGAAGCAGGATGACCGGCAGACGAAGGGAAGCGGAGAGGTCGGGAAGTTTGCCCCAGCCCTGGAAGCTTTCGGGCTTCGGCGCACCCATGAAAATCGCGCGGTACGCTCGCAGCATGTAGACCGCGGAAATGACCACGCCCCAGAGCGCGAGCACCGTCGCGACCTGGAAAATGTGAAAGCCCTCCCATCCGGCCCCGACCCGGAACGCGCCGAAGAAGACCATCACTTCCGCGGCGAAATTGGCGAAGCCCGGGAGACCGATCGAGGCAAAAGTCGCGGCGCCAAAAGCGAACCCGGCGAAAGGCATGACCTTGCCCAGCCCGCCGAGATCCTGGAAGACGAGCGTCCCCGTCCGGCGGCGAATTTCCCCGGCGAGCGCGAAAAGCAGCGCGATCGAAATGCCGTGGGCAAACATGAGCAGAGCCGCGCCGTTCAGGCCGATCACATTCGCGCTCGCGATCCCGAGAAAGATGTAGCCCATGTGCATCACGCTGGAGTAGCCGAGCATCCAATCGAGCCGCTTCTGCGCGATCGTGGCGAGGCCGACATAGATGATGTTGCCTGACAACAGTACGATGAGGAACGTGTTCCAATGTTGCGCGCCCTGCGGGAGGAGCGGCAACGCGATCCGGAGCAATCCGTAGAGGCCGAATTTTTTCAGCACGCCCGCATGCAGCATCGCGGCCGGCGCGGGCGCGGAGGCATAGGCTTCCGGCGCCCAAGTGTGAAACGGAAAGAGCGAAATCAAAACGCCGAACCCGATGAGGAGGAGCAGGAAAATCTGGTTCTGCGCGCTCGCGGCAATCCCGCCGTTGGCCGCGATCGTTTGCAGCGCGCGCAAATCAAACGTGCGCGAGTCAGCTGGCACGCTGCGATAGAGCAGGATCAAACCGAGGAGCAAAACGAAGCTGCCGAGCCCGAGGTAGATCGTTACTTTCCAAGCCGCGGCGGCGCGATTCCCCGAGCCCCAGATGCCGATGAGCAGAAACGTCGGGATGAGCGCGAGCTCATGGAAAGCGTAGAAGAAAAAGAGATCAAGCGAAGCAAACGCGCCGATCGCCCCGCCCGCGACGAAGAGCAGGCAGGCGTAAAACATCCGCTCGGATTTCTCGATCGCGGGTGTAAACCAGACCGCGCAGAACAGGACGAGCGCGGCCAGGAAAAGCATGACCAGGCTGAGCCCGTCCGCGCCTAACAAGAACTGAATCTGCCAGGTTTCGCTGATCGGGAAGGAGCTGACGAATTGAAATCCTCCCTGGGCCGGAGCGTAGAGAAAAAACGCGACCAGCGTCGCAAGCGTCGTCGCCCCTGCGGCAAGGAGCGCGGTCAAGCGCGACGGGGCGCCGATTAAAATGAGCAGCGCCGCAATTAATGGCGCAAAAACGATGAAGAGCAGCATCAGTGGAAAACGGTGAAGTAGATGAGTCCGATGATGCCGAGGCCGAAGAGAAATCCGTAGGCCTGGAGGTTGCCGACTTGGAGCAGGCGAAGCAGAAACCCGCTGCCCCACGTCCCGCTGCTCAATCCGCGCACGATCGCGCCGTCGAGAATCCAGCGATCGACAAAGGCGGAGAGCGCCGCGAGCAGACCCTGCGTCGCCGCGATGAGCGCCGCGTAGAGTTCATCGATGTAAAAACGATTCCGAAAAAGGGCGATGTCGAGCGGCTCGGTTTTGCGGGTGCGATAAAGCACGATCGCGGTGATGACACCGACGAGCAGTCCGCCAAAAGCGATCGCCGGGACCAATACGATCGATTTTGCTTCATGCGGCAGGGCGAGGAAATTCCGCGCGAAGAATCCAAAGCCACCGATGGCCGCTGGAATGGCGAGGAGGATGAGCGGAATCGTCATGACCGCGGGCGCTTCGCTGCCTTGTGCCGCGGCGTCGCTCCGCGGCGAGCCAAAGAACGCGACCACCATCAGGCGGGTCATGTAGAAAGCCGTCAGGAGCGCCGTGAAGGCCGCGAGCGCAAAAATCGGCAGGCTCTTTTCATGGGCGACGACCAGGATCGCATCCTTGCTGAAGAAGCCGCTGAATCCCGGAAACCCGATCAGGGCCAGAGTCCCAATAAGAAAAGTGAGGAAGGTGATCGGCAGACGTTTCGCGAGTCCGCCCATCCGCCAGATATCCTGCTCGTGATGGAGCATGTAAATGATCGAGCCCGAGCCGAGGAAGAGGAGCGCCTTGAAGGCGGCATGGGTGAAAAGGTGGAACATCGCGGCCTGACCGGAAGCGAGCCCGACCGCCATCACCATGTAGCCGAGCTGCGAGAGGGTGGAGTAGGCGAGGATGCGCTTGATGTCGTTCTGCTGCGTCGCCATGAGCGCGGCGAGCACGGCCGTGATCGTGCCGATCCAGGCAATGACCTGGAGCGCGCCTAACGACGCGTCAATCAGGAACCCGACTCGCACCAGCATGTAAACGCCGGCCGCGACCATGGTAGCGGCGTGGATCAGCGCGGAGACCGGGGTCGGGCCTTCCATCGCGTCTGGCAACCAGACGTGGAGCGGAAATTGCGCCGACTTGCCGACCGCGCCGCAGAAGACGAGCAGCGCCGCCGCGGTCAGGTAAGCTGGGTGCCCGGTGAACTTCGCCATCCCGCCCGCGATCTCGCTGAAGACGAAAGAGCCGGTCGCGGCCCAGACCATGAGGATGCCGAGCATGAACCCAAAGTCGCCGAGCCGATTGGTGATGAACGCCTTCTTTGCCGCCTCGGCTGCGGAAGGCCGCTCGAACCAATGCCCGATGAGCAGATAGGAGCTGACCCCGACCAGCTCCCAGAAGATGAACATCATCACGAAATTGTTCGCGAGCACGATCCCGAGCATCGAGAACATGAAGAGCGAAAGCCCGGCGAAATAGCGTGACTTGCCCTCGTCCGTGCCCATGTAGCCTAACGAGTAGATGTGAATGAGGGCGCCCACGCCGGTGACCATGAAGAGCATCGAGCGGCTGAGCGGGTCGAGCGTGACCCCAAGGGGAATCGAGAAGGTGGGGCCGAGATCAATCCAGGAGAACGCCGCCGCGTTCGAGGTTTTCTGGAAGAAGATCAGGCTCGCGCAGACAAAACTTCCGACCACCGCGGTCACCGAAATGAAGGCGCTCAGCGTCCGCAACGGACGCGTCGCGATTATGATAAAGAGCGCGGAGAGCAGCGGCAGGAGCAGCGCGAACCATGGAAGCAGGGCGGTCATGAAGGAAGGAAGAGTTTTTTAGCCACAGATGAACACGGATGAACACGGATAAAAGGCGAGGGGGAAAGCAGGGGTGGCCGATGACAGTTCAGCCTCTTCTATCCGTGTGTGATCCGTGTTCATCCGTGGCAAAAAAAATCAGAATTTCAACGTGCTAATGTCCTCAACGTGCGTGGTGCGCCGAGCGCGGTAGAGCGCGACGATGATGGCGAGCCCGACCGCCACTTCCGCCGCCGCCACCGTGATGATGAAGAAGACGAAGACCTGTCCGTGATAGTTAGGCAAGCCGGCGGCGTCGACTCGAAAACGCGAGAAAGCGACGAGCGAAAGATTGGCCGCGTTCAGCATCAGCTCGAGCGACATGAAGATGATGATGATGTTCCGGCGGAGGAGGACCCCGGCAAAGCCGAGGGTGAAGAGCAGCCCGCTGACAAAAAGATAATCGCCGAGCGTAACCATCTTCAGCGCAGCTCGCGTTTGCTCAGCACGATCACGCCGATCGTCGCGACGAGGATGAGCACACCGATGATTTGGAACGGCAGGTTGTAGTTTCCGAAAAGGAGCAGGCCGACGCTGTGCACGTCGTCGTGGGTGGTGGCCGGCAGGGCAGGGAAAGGCTGCCGGGCCGCGCGGAGCTGGCCGATGACGAGATAAAGTTGCCCGAAAAAAATCAGCGCAACCGCCGCGCCGCCGGCGAAGGCGACAAAGTTCGTCTTGCGCCGTTCCTCCGCCCGCAAATCAAGCAGCATGATGATGAAAAGGAAAAGCACCATGACCGCGCCGGCATAGACGAGCACCTGGATGATCCCGATAAAGAACGCGTCGAGCGACATGAAGAGCGCAGAGAGACCGAGGAAGGAAACGACGAGACTGAGAGCGCTCGCCACCGGGTTGCGGTTAATGATGACGGCCGCGCCGAAGATCAGCATGAGCGCGGACGCGTTCCAAAAGAAGAAGGACGACATCATGGTCAGGCCACAGATGAACAGAGATGGAACACAGATGAAGAATTCGCCTTGGGAAATCTGTGTTTCATCGGTGGCAATCTGTGGTTCCTACTTCTTCTCGTTCCATTTCAGCACCAGGCCGTGCATGACCCCGCCGATCTCGATCAGCTTCTCCTTGTCGTGGACCATTTCGGCGCGGTTGTAGCCGGTGATGGCGTAATCTTTGCGCAGGAATATGGCCTGTTCCGGGCAGACCTCTTCGCACATCCCGCAGTAGATGCAGCGAATCATGTCGATGTCGAATTCCTCGGGATATTTCTCGACCTTGGCGAAGCGTTCGCCGGATCCGATCTCGCCCGGCACGATCTTGATCGCGCGCGGCGGACAGATGAATTCGCAGAGCTGGCAGGCCACGCAACGGACGCGATCGCGTTCGTCCTTCACCAGCGCGGGCGCGCCGCGGTAGTGCTCGGGCATCTGGCTGTCCCATTTCTCCTCGGGATATTGCATCGTCACCTTGGTCCGGCCGAGGAGCATGTTTTTCAGATGGCGAAAGGTGATCGCCATGCCGCTGGCAATCGCGGGGAGGTAAATCTTCTCGGACCAGGTCAAATTTGGACGTCGGACGATGATGGCCATCTCTTATCTCCTGCTCCTGCTCCTGCTCCTAATCGCAGCCTGCCAACGCGGTGAAATTCCGCAGGCAGGATCAGGATTAGGAGCAGGAGCAGGAAGCATGTTAGGCGGGCATGTACGCCACGATGATCGCGGCGATGAAGATGTTGACGAGGGCGATTTCGAAAAAGAAAACCCAGCCCAGCCGCATGAGCTGGTCGTAGCGAAAACGGGGCAGGGTCCAGCGGACCCAGATAAAGAAAATGAGCAGGGCCGCGACCTTGCCGAAGAAGACGAAGATGTTGAAGAGGCC
>JBBSLW010000101.1:0-9424 GCA_038233495.1 Chthoniobacterales bacterium
GGCTGCATTCTCGATCGCGGCCTGGGCCGCTTTGTGATGAGCGGCCGCGTCGCCGTAGCCATAGGAGACGAGCGTCAGATGCACGCGTGCGAGGGCGCAGTAGGCCAGAACGAAGCGCGGATCGCGCGCGATCGTACGTTGCAGCAGCTCGATCGCCTGGAGCTGACGCGGGAAGTCCTCATTTTCCATCAACCGCGCCTGAGTGTAGAGCTCATTAGCCACGAGGTCGGTCGTGGGCGGCAGGGCGATCGCCTTCTTCTCGCGGTCGGAAATGACCGAGTGAAGTTGTGCCGCGATGGTTTGCGCGATGTCACTCTGCACTTCAAAAAGATCGGCCACATCGCGATCGTAGGTTTGCGCCCAAAGATGCGTGTCGGTGCGGGCGTCGATCAGCTGGGTATGAATGCGCAGGCGCTGGCCGATCCGCTGGACGCTGCCTTCGAGCAGATTGGCGACCCCGAGTTGCTGGCCGATTCGGCGCAGGTTACGCGTCTGGCCCGCAGCGGCGGTGGCGCCCGGCCAGAGCAGCCAAAGCAGCGCTCCGCCTAACGAGAAGAAGGGAAGTTTTCCAAATCCGATCCGGGAACTTTTGGATTTTTTTCGTTAGAAGGCAGTGAAACAAGAAAGTCTTAAATTTAACAGAAAAGGAATCACACAAATGAAATCAAAACTAAAAATACTAACCACCTCCTTGCTCTTCACCGGGGCGGTAGGTAGCCTGCTCGCTGCCGGCGTCGGCGTTGGCACTTCCGGCAGCGCGAGCCGAAGCAGCGTGTAAACCTGCGGCGTTAACACGCTGCAGGGGGCCGTACGTCTTCAATGCCCCATAGGTTCAATGTTGTCAGCGGCATGACCGTGCCGAAAGCCGTCTTCGAAAGCATCGATTTCAATGGAGATGGAACCCTCGTCGCTCCCTTCGTGACCGTGAGTATCAATGGAATCAGTTCGAGGGAGTGGCCTCGAAGGTGCGTTAAGCATCCGCATGGCAGAGTGGGGCTCCCTCAAGGAGCGGCGGTTTGAAACCGCCGGCGGCGCTTCCAAAGCGCCCTTCCTTGCCAGGCATCCCGGCGACTCCCGGCTCAAGTGTCGGAGGCAAGAACAGCGCAAAGATGACGGATCTCGTCGTCCACATCGGCCGGATTAGCGACGGTGTGGGCGACTTCCTCGCGCAGGAGCCAGCGGTAGCGCTGGCGCAGATTGTGCAGCTGCTTTTTTACCATCGTCTCCGCGATTCCCAGGCTGCTTGCGAGATCAGCGTAGGAGATATCGCCGCGCTCAGCCGTGAGATGTTTGCTCAAGGTCTCGAATAGACGCAGTCGTCCCTTCGCCTCGCATTCCTCGCGCAGTCGCCGGAGCGCTTGCTCCGCGACCGTCGTTGCCCAGCGCAGATCAAAAAGCTGCTCCGGCGGCAGGGATTCCAAGGCTTGCGGCGGAAGCGTCATCTCGGAAGGCGCTTCCGCCATCCATTCGTCCCAGGAGACAAATTGCAGGCTGCCGCCGTGCTTTTGCGCCCGGTTTCGTTCGGCGGCGTGGTTGAGAAAATTTTGCAGCGACTTGAGCAGAAACGAGCGAAAGCGGCCTCGACTTTCGTCCGCGTGACGGAGCCAGTTGCTTTCCAAGATCATGACAAAAAAATCCTGGGTGAGATCCTGCGCATCCTCGCTCGAGTAGCCTCGCCGGCAGACAAAGGAAAAGATAGGCCTCCAATACGTCCGGCAAAGCTCGGCTAACGCCTCCCGCGCTTTTGCCTCGCCACCGTCAAATTTGGCGCCAATCAGGACGAGGCTCCAGCGTGTGGTGGCAAAGATGCGGGGTTCGGTCGCTGCTTCCTGCATTGGGCCCGCCTTCCGGCTCTTCCGCGGAGAGCGCGGCGGTTCTCATCCCAGCCCGGGACGAGGAAGAAAACATCGAGCGCGCGGTCCGCGCCGCACTCCGCAGTGGCGCGGTGGAAGTCCTCGTGCTTGACGACGGCTCGACCGATCGCACGCCCGAGATCGTTAGGCAGATCGCGGCGGACGCGCCGGGCCTGCACCTGATCCCGGGTGAAAACCTCCCGCCCGGTTGGTGCGGGAAAAATTTCGCCTGCGCCCAGCTCGCCGCCGCCACCGCGCAGCCACTCCTCGTATTCATCGACGCCGATCTGCAGCTCGCGCCTGATTCCGCTCCGCGCCTTGCCGCCTTCCTCGCGCAGTCGGGCGCGCAACTGGCCAGCGGGGTGCCGCGGCAGATCACGATCACGTTTTCCGAAAAGCTGCTCCTCCCGCTGAGTCACTTTCTCCTCCTTGGTTTTCTGCCGCTCGATCGAGTGCGGCGCCGGTTGCATCCGGCCTACGGCGCGGGCTGCGGTCAGCTCTTTGTCGCGAACACGGCGCCTATCGCGCGGCGGGCGGTCACGGCGCGATTCGCAATCGGATTCGCGAAGGCCTGGCCTTGCCGAAGAAATTTCGCGAGCACGGTTATTGGACCGATCTCTTCGATGCGGACCGCGGTCGCGACCTGCCGGATGTATCGGCGGAACGGCGAAGTCTGGCGCGGGCTGCTCAAAAACACCCACGAAGGACTGGGCGCGCCGGCTCTGATCGTGCCGATGACGCTTCTCCAGTCGTTAGGCCGGGTGGCGCCCTTCGTTCTGCTTTTCATCGCGAAAGCGCCGGCGGTGCGTCTGCTGGCGGACGCCGCCGGGTTGCTCGCGTTCCTGCCGCGGGTCGCGGGGCTGCGCCGCTTTCGTCAGCCCTGGTTTGGCGTCCTGCTGCATCCGTTAGGCGTGCTCGCCCTGCTCGGGATTCAATGGTGCGGCCTCGCGCGTTTCTGGGCGGGTCGTCCGGCCCGGTGGAAGGGCCGAACTTACCTCTCGTGAAGCGCGCGCCTACTTGGCCGCGCCCTTTTCCTTGAGGGCCTTTTTCGCGATCCGGCTGACGTAGACGGTGACGGCGATGGTGGCGAGCAAGCCGACGCCGAGAAAGGTCCACTCCAGCGGGGTGTGGCCCTTTTTCCCGCCGCTCAACCCGGCCTGCCCGATCGCGCCGAGATAAGCGTAGAGCAGCGTGCCCGGCAACATCCCGACAAAGGAGGCGAGCAGATAGGGCCAAAAACCGATCGCGGTCACGCCGTAGAAATAATTGCTGACATTAAATGGAATCAACGGGCTGAGGCGGAGGAGGCCGACGATTTTCCAGCCCTGCTTCCCGATCGCGTTGTCGATCGCGTTGAACTTCTTTTTGCCCTTGGCAAATTTTTTGATCCGCTCGCGCAGGAGATAACGGGCGGCGAGAAAAGCGAGGCTGGCGCCTAACGTTGCGCCGACGAGCGCGACCGCGGTCCCGCCGGCGATCCCGTAGATCAAGCCGGCGGCGATGGTAAAGATCGCGCCTGGCAGAAAGAACAAGGCGGCGAGGGCATAGACGCCCATGAAAATAAAAGCACCGGCCAACCCGAGATGCCGAATCCATTCGCTAAAGCGCTTCACCCAATCGCCCAACGGCAAAAACGAAACCGCGACCGAGAGCGCGACCAGGCCAAGGCCGAGCGCGATCCATTTCCAATATTTTTTGAGCCAGTTCATGAGCGGGCGCGACGATAGAGCCACCCTGTAATCGCGCGGGCGCGCGGGGTGAGCCGCTTCTTGTTCAACTTCTCGGCGGACTTGAGCACGAGGCTGGCAAAGGTCGGGTAGCCGTAAATGGTCGAGGCGATCTGCTTCAGGCCGATCCCATGTTTCATCGCGAGGACATATTCCTGGATCAATTCGCCGGCGTGCTCGCCCACAATGGTCGCGCCGATGACTTCGTCGGTCCCGCGTTTCACGAGGACGCGCGCGAAGCCGGTCTCGGCGCGTTCGACCACGGCGCGATCGACCTCTTTCATTTCCTGCTCGATCAGGTCGTACTCGACGCCTTCTTTCTTCGCTTTGCTTTCCGTTAGGCCGACTGTCGCCACTTCCGGATCGAGGTAGGTGCACCAGGGCACCGTCGTGTAATCGACCTTCTGCCGGAGAAAACGAAAAGGGACGAGCGTGTTCCGAATCACCACCCGGGCATGGTAATCGGCCACGTGAGTGAACTGGAGCTGCCCTACGATATCGCCAAGCGCGTAGATGCCGGGCCGCGTCGTCTCGAGATGTTCGTCGACCGTGATGCCTTTCCTGGTAAAAGCGACGCGGGCTTTCTGGAGGTTGAGATTCTCGACGTTAGGCTGGCGTCCCGCCGCCACGAGGAGCGCGCTGGCCGAGACACTCTGGCCGGCGCAGCGCAGGGTGACGCCGCCGGCGGTCGCTTTCGCTTCCTCGATTGCGGTCTCGGTCAGGACGCGAATTCCTTCCGCCTCGAGCCGCGCGCGCATGAAATCGCTCACGATCGGGTCTTCTTTGTCGAGCAGGCGCGCGCTCCGCTGCAGGATCGTCACCTGCACGCCGAGCCGGCTGAACATCTGCCCGAGCTCGCACCCGATCGGGCCGCCCCCGATGATGAGCAGACTTTCCGGCTTCTCTTTCAGCTCGTCGAAGATGGTCTCGTTCGTGAAATAGGGCACGCGGCTGGCCCCGATCACATCCGGGATGGCCGCACGCGAACCGGCCGCGATGACGAAGTTGCGCGCGCGCAGCTTGACGTCGCCGACCGCCAGTTCGTCAGGGGAAAGAAAGGTCGCTTCCCCGCGGAAGACATCCACCCCTAACGACTCGAAACGTTCCTCCGAGTCGAGCGGCGCCAGCTCCGCGCGGGTCGCGCGCATCGAGCTGAAGATTTTTTCGAAATCGAACTCGGGCTCGAGGTTGTTGATTCCCCACGCGCTCGCATTTCGCATCCGGTGAAGGAGGCGTGCGGAAGAGATCAGCGCCTTGCTCGGGACGCAGCCGAAGTTGAGGCAGTCGCCGCCCATTTTGTGGCGCTCGATCAGGGCGACGCGAGCGCCGAGGCCGACGGATCCCGCCGCCGTCACGAGGCCGGCGGTGCCGGCGCCGATGACGACGAGATTGTAGGTGCCGGCTCCTTTTTTCACCGAGGTTAGGAGCCGCGGAACGGCTCGTTATTCCGTCGGCCGGCGGCTAGCAAGCGATTGCGTGGCGACGGCAAACACCGGAGAGTAGATTCCAAAGCGCGTTCAGGACGCGATCCGCGGCAGCGCTCACGGCGGGAGCGTTTTGCGGCGTGACGTGCTGCTCGAGCAGCGTCCGCTCAGCCGCGGCGTGTTCGCGATCGGCTTCGATGTGGACGCTGAAATAGCGGTAGCTTTCCGGGTCGGTGAAACCATAATGCTTTTGCAGGCCGTCGATTTTCGATTCCGAGACGGCCGGGATCTGACTCTCGTAGGCATAAAGCGCGGCGAGGCCTTCCGCGAGATCGCCCTCGCGGCAGACGGAACGGAAAGTGTCGATCAGCTGCGCAGTTTCGGGCGCGGCTACGGCGGCGTCCAGTTCGTTAGGCGAAACTCCCAGCGCGCCGGCGAAGGTGCGCCAGAGATCGGGATGATTCGGCTCCCCCGCTTCCTCATCGATCAAGTTGGCCAGGAGCTGGCGCCGGGTCGGTTGATCGTCGCAACGTGCGTGCACGGCGGAGAGATAAGTCGGGAAAGCAGCCACGTGCTGATAATATTGGGCCGCGTAATCGGCCAGCGTCTCCCGGCTCAGCTCGCCGCGGGTCCAGGCGAGATAAAAGGGATGCGATAAAAGATGGCGGGCAGCGATTTGGGCGTCGAGGCGATCAAGAGAAGCGTTCATAGGTTTGCAGTGGTTTTAGGCGCTCCGGACGCGCTTGGCAAAGATGATTCGGATTTTCGCCGCACAAATATCGGCGGGTCAGGAGCAGATCGTGCCAGGTCGTGCGGAGCGGCCCGTTTTCCGCAAAGCGGCGGGCGGAGGAAGAAACCGGCGGAGTCAGAGTAACCGTTTTCCCGAGTGCGCCGAGGCGACGGGAGAAATCGAGGTCCTCGAAAATCGGGAGGTCGCGATAGCCGCCGAGCTGCTCGAAGACATCGCGCCTAACGAAAATCGCCTGGTCGCCCAGATGCCAGCCCCAAAGGCGATTGCGCAGCGTGGCGAGCCGGGAAGTGAGGGCGAGAACCAGGGAGCGCGACTGGTAACGCCGGCTAAAGGCGCCGCCGAGCGCGCCGCGGCGATCGAGTGCGGCGATCACCGGGGTGAGGGCGTCGTTAGGCAAAAGCGTGTCGGCGTGCAGAAAAAGCAGAATCCGGCCGCGCGCCTGGGCCGCGCCCGCGTTCATCTGCTGGGCACGGTGGGGTTGCGGATGGGAAATGAGACAGCAACCGGCCGCCGCTGCCAGCGCAGGGGTCTCATCTTCACTGGCCGCGTCGACCACAATCACCTCGTTAAGCACGCCTGACACGCGCGCGAGGCATCCCGGCAGCGCGGCCGCTTCGTTGGCCACTGGGATGATAATGGAAACTTCGGGATTCATTGCCGGAGCACAGGCTGCTGGCCTGTGGGGCCCGCGGGCGGCCCGCCCGCAGGCTGATCCGCCAGGCGAGCCGCCTGTGCTCCGGCGCCAGCCCTCGGCAGAGGCCAGCAGAAGTGAATGGGAAATTTCTCGATCCCGTTCGTCTGATTCAGAACTGGACTGACGATCGAGAGGTTCAAAAGAGTTTCCTGCGCGTTTGCCTGAGCGCCTCGACCGCCTCGGGCACGGCGAGCGGCAGCGCCGCAAAAGTGGCCGCGGCCGCGAGCAGGCACCAAAAGCAAAACGCCTTGTGTTTCGTCCATTGATCGACGGTCAGGCGCGCGGCTTGCGCGGCGTCTGCGCTTGTCTTGGCGAGGAGCGCAAGCGGGATCCAGGGCTGGGTCCGCGCGCGATCGCGGCCGCCCATCGCGGCCAGGCCCATGGTCGCGGCGTAACTCCCGAGGCCGATGAATGCGTCCCCCATCTTGAAATGCGCGTAGGCCTCCTCGGAGGCGTCCACTTTGTCGGCGTCGAAGCCGGGGATGGGCGGTTCCGGGAGATGTTTGATCAGGCCGATCTGGTAGAGCGTGATTAATCCCATCGCCCCCGCCGCGGCCAGGCCGCAGGCGACGATGCCACGGCGTTTTTCCAGGAAACGGCTCTCGCCTTCACGCAGTTGTTTGCTCAGTTCTTTCGGTGTCATGTTTCTAAAGTTTCGCTGGCCGCGCGTCGGCAGGCCTTCTTTTAGAGGAGATCGCGGCGAATAAATTGCGTGCGAATTTCTCCCATACCGGATGATCAAGTGCCTGCCTCGTGAGTGAGCGACCAATTCGAGATTATGCCCTGATCGGCAATTGCGAGACGGCGGCGCTGGTCAACCGCGACGGCGGGATTGATTGGCTTTGCCTGCCCGCTTTCGATGGCGGCTCGATCTTCGGCGCGCTCCTCGACCGCGAAAAGGGCGGGAACTTTTCGCTGCATCCGAATGAATCCTACGAGGTCGAGCGCTCCTACCGGGAGGAATCGGCCGTCCTCGAGACGCGCTTCGTCACCGCCCGCGGGGCGGTCGTGCTAAACGATTTTTTCGTCATCGCGCGCACAGCGAAGGCGCGTTTCTACGATTTCACTTCCCTGCAGCCGACGCGCAAACTCGTCCGGACCTTTCGCCTCGAAGGAACCGGGCCCGTCGCGATGCAAATGCGGGTCCAAGTCCGGCCCGATTATGCGCGCCGCGCGCCGGCTTGGGCGAAGATGGCCGGCGGTTTCGGCCTGGCGGAGGCAGCGCTTTTCACGAGCCTGCCGGTCAGGCTCGAGCGGGATGATCTCTGCGCGCAGTTCGAGCTTCGGCCTAACGAGAGGCACTTCGTCGTGCTCGACTACAGCGACGAGCGGACCGAGCCGGACCTCGCGCAGATCACGCGCTGGCAGGAAATCACCGAGGCCTTCTGGCGGGAGTGGAATTTGTTTAACTACTATCGCGGGCCGCACCAGTCCGTGGTTCGGCGGAGCGCGGTCACGCTCAAGCTCCTGACCTACGCGCCAAGCGGCGCCTTCGTCGCGGCCCCGACCACTTCGCTCCCGGAAGTGCCGGGCGGCGAAAACAACTGGGATTACCGTTACACCTGGCTGCGGGACACCGGGCTGCTCATCGACACGCTTTTTCGGCTCGGCTATTCCGGCGAGGCCAAGGCCTTTCTCAACTTCGTCGTTAGGCAGGGATCAGGTGGAAAGGGGCAAGAGGACGATCCGCTTCGGCTCATGTATGCGATCCGTGGCGGGGACGTGCCGGAGGAAAGTACGCTTGATCACCTCGGCGGCTACGGCGGCGCGCGGCCCGTCAGGATCGGCAACCGCGCCCGCGGCCAGCTCCAGCTCGATACTTTCGCGCATGTTCTCGAGGCGTTTTTTTATTACCAGCACACCGGCGGGAAACTCGATCGCGCGATGCGGCGTGTCGTTGAGCGTTCGATCGAGACGCTCCTCGAACGCTGGGCGGAACCGGACAACGGCGTCTGGGAAACGGTCGAGCGACGGCCCTACACCTACGGAAAAGTGATGGCCTGGGCTGGCTTCGCGGCCGCGGCGAAGCTGAGTAAGGGAAGGGAGAAGTCGTTAGGTAAAGTCTGCGCCCGGATTCGCGACGAGGTTTTGCAGAAAGGAGTGCGCACAGAGGACGGTCGGCGTTTTCTGGCCGCCGAGTACTACGGCGAGGGCGCAATCGATGCCGCCAGTCTGCTCGCCTTCACGAGCGGTTTTCTCGAGCCGGAGCTGGGGCGGTCCACCCGGGAGCAGATCGAAGAAAAACTGGGCGCGGGCGACCTGCTCTATCGCAACGAAGAACAGCGAGAAAACGGAGAGGGCGGTTTCCTGCTCTGCAGCTTTTGGCTGATCAATCATCTGCTCAAGGAAGGGGCGATCGATCGGGCCGAAAAGATCCTGGAGAAACTGCTCGCGCGGATGAGCCCCCTCGGGCTTTTCTCCGAGGAGATTGATCCGCAGACCGGCGAGTTTCTCGGTAATTTCCCGCAGGCCTTTTCCCACCTTGGCCTGATCGGTACGATTTTGAATCTCGATCTGGCGAAGCGGAAGCCGGCGTTGGCTGGGCTATCGGATCACGAAAAGTTCGAACGCACCGTCGGGCCGACGGTCGGCCTGCGCGGAGTGCTGGCCGGTTTCTTTCGCGTCCCGAAAACGCTGGTACTGATCTTTCGAAGTCGCTCGAAATGGCGGTGAACGGAGCACAGGCGTCTCGCCTGCCGCATCCGAAACAGGCGAGCCGCCTGTTTTCCCCACAACCGAGACGGCTGTGCTCCGGGAAGCGCGCGCGATCGAGCGCGCTCGGAAAGTCCGGCCTAACGACCGAGCGGCGTGGTCACATTCGTCCCGGCCGGCGGGGTAAACTCGAAGGTGGAGGCGGGGATGGCGGCGCGCGATTCGTTCGTGTAGAGCGTCACGATGTGGTCGCCGTTAGGCTGGATCATCTCGGTCCGCTGCACCTGGAGATCCGCGTTCATCTGGATGTTGAAGGTTTTCAA
>JBBSLW010000102.1:0-9408 GCA_038233495.1 Chthoniobacterales bacterium
AAGGGGTAAATCGGACCCCGGAAAGAGCCGCCGCCATCCTCGCTCGATCCCGCATTTGACGCCCCGTGCTAGAATCGCGGCATGCCTATTCTCCACACGTCCGATGGCGCGCTCTTTGCCCTCCAACTGCTCATCTCCGCCTTCTTCGCCATTCTTTTCCTGCAATCCGGAATCGACAAAATTGTCGACCGGCGAGGCAATCTCGATTGGCTCACCGGCCACTTCGCGAAGAGCCCGCTCGCCGGGATGGTGCCCGTTCTCCTCGGAATCATCACGATCATGGAGCTCGCCGCCGGCGCGCTCAGCGGGATCGGGTGTCTGCTTATTCTGGTCCGGCATGATCCCACAATTGCTTTTTATGGCGCGGTCCTCTCCGGCCTCGCGCTCCTCGCGCTCTTTTTCGGGCAGCGGATGGCGAAGGAATATCCGGGCGCGGCTGCGCTCGTGCCATATTTCCTGGTCGTGATCGCGGCGCTCGTCTGGCTCGGTCAACGTTAGGCCCGAGGCACGCGCGTGTTCTCCGGCCAACGCGCGTGCTTGGCAAAGCGGTCGGAGCGTCCGATGATTTTGCCATGGTAGAAATCTCGATTGATTACAGCGGCGAACTGCACTGCAACGCCGTCCACGGGCCGTCCGGCGCTCCTCTCGCGACCGATGCCCCGGCCGATAACCAGGGGAAAGGCGAAGCGTTTTCGCCGACCGACCTCGTCGCGACCGCGCTCGGCACCTGCATCGCGACCACGATGGCGATCGTGGCCGAGCGCCACGCGGTCGAGCTAAAGGGCATGTCCGTGCAGGTCGCGAAAGAAATGGCGAGCGACCCGCGCCGGATTGGTTGCCTGACGACGGAGGTGCACCTGCCGTTGCCGGCGGATCATCCGCAACGCGAGCTGCTCGAGCAGGCCGCGCTTGGTTGCCCGGTCCATCGCAGCCTTGCCCCCGAGATGGAACGGCCGACGAAGTTCTTCTGGGAAGGATAAGGCGGCGGCGCTAGGCCTCCGTGCCCAGCCACTGCATGTAATCCGCGACCCCGGCTTCGAGCGGGAACTTCGGCTCGTACCCCAGCGCCTCGCGCACCCGGGTCAGGTCAGCCTCGGTATGCGGCTGGTAATGGGCGTGCGGATTGTCAAAATACTCCGGCTCGTAATTCATGCCTAACGACTGGTTGAGGATCGCGATCAGCTCGTTAAAGGAGCGGGCCTGGCCCGAGCCGAGGTTATAGATCCCGCTCTCCTTCGCCTCGAGCGCGCGGAGCGTGCCCTGCACGATGTCTTTCACGTAAACGAAATCGCGCTTCTGCTCGCCGTGCTTGAAAATGCGCGGCCGCTTCCCCTCTTTCATCTGCTGCGAGAGATGCAGGATCATGCTCGCCGGCATCCCCTTGTGCGCCTCGCGCGGACCGTAAACGTTGAAATAACGCAGCCCGACAATTTTCCATTCGGGATCATCGGCAACGGCGCGGCGGGCCAGGTTATCCATGATCACCTTCGAGAAAGCGTAAACGTTGGCCGGCGCCGCTTCGTGGGTTTCGAGGTTCACCCCGCTGGCCGCGCCATAGGTCGCCGCCGAGGAGGCATAGACGATCCGAGTGCGATTGGGTCGCGCGAACCGAAGGAGTCGGCGAAAGCTCTCCACGTTGTCGTGCACCTGCGGGAATTGGTCGTGTACGGTCGTGTCCGTAATCGAGGCGAGATGGAAAATACCATCGAATTTTTCCTCGCCAAACTGCGCCGCCCAATCAAGCGCCGCGAGGTCGACCGCGATGAAATCTCCGCGATAGCCGCGCAGATTCTTGAAATCGCCCGAGTGAAAATCATCGATCACGGTGAGGCGCGCTTCCGGATGCCGCTCCTGCAGGGCGAGGACGAGATTTGAGCCGATGAAGCCGGCACCGCCGGTGACGAGGAAGTTGGGATTTTTCGAGTTCACGGCGCGTCTTTTGAGAGAAGCTGACAAATAATGGTTGAGCAGGGAAGCGCAAGCCGCTACTTCTGGCGGCAGTTCTTTGCGAGTTTAACCCCGAAAAGGTTCGGGGTTGATCAGTGGAACGGCGCGAGAAATCCCGTGTGAATCGGGAGCAGTTGCGCTGCTGTAACTGGATACGACTTCCCATGAGCCAATCGTCAGGCGCGAGCCGGCGGTGAAGGCGGGAAGAAGGATGGAGATCTCAAATTGAGATCCTCCGCAAGCCAGGAGCCAGAATATTTGCCCGCTCCACCTCATTCGTGCCGCCGCGTGTGCGGGCCGGCACGACAAAACTTCTTCGCAAAAAAAGAAGAATGAGAGCCGTGGACGAGAGCACTCTGCAAAGGGGACGAGTCCGCCTCTCAGTTAATGGAGGTCACTTGTCATGTTGGGATTTTGGATATCTGGCGGAGTGTCGCAGAAGGCTCCGGGGAGCACGGGCTGTCAGCCCGTTCCCGGCTTGCTGCCAGCAAGATGGGTTTGTGCGCAGCGCAACCAATCGAGGAACCGAGACGCTGGCGTATTTTCGCTGGGGGCGGTGTTTTCAAAGTTCGCCGGTGCAGGCTGCACCGGCCAACGGGCTGGCAGCCCGTGCTCCCCGGAGATCTGGCGCGTTTGTTTTTTAATCCTAACGATCTCGTTAGGTTCAGTTCGTGCGCAGGATGCTTTCAGCTCGCCGGAGACGGCCCAGATCGTCGTGAGCGCGACGCGCCTGCCGACACCGCTGGATCAAACTCCGGCGAGCGTGAGCGTGATCACGACCGAAGATTTCGAGAACAAACAGATCCAGCGCGTGGCCGATGCCTTGCGCGAGGTGCCCGGCCTCTCGGTCGTGCAAAGCGGCACCGCGGGCCAGCTCACTTCCGTTTTTACCCGCGGCCTGCGCAGCGAGCACACCCAGGTGCTGATCGATGGCGTCCCGATCAACCAGGGGTTGGCCGGCCTTTTCAACTTCGCCGATCTCACGATCGATAACCTCGACCGGATCGAGATCGTGCGCGGACCGCAAAGCACGGTTTACGGACCCCGCGCGCTTGCGGGCGTGATCCAGATTTTCACGAAAACGGGCACGGAAACTCCGGAAACCACCCTGAGCGCCGAGGGCGGAAGCTACGGCACCTTCCGCGAATCGCTCGCCAGCTCCGGTAAAGTCGGCCAGGTCGATTACTCGTTAGGGGCGAGCCGCCTCGACACCGATAACGCCCGGCCAAACAATCAATACCGGCTCTCCTATTTCAATGGCACCGTCGGCTGGTCGCCTAACAACGAGTTGCGCGTGAGCAGCCTCTTCACCTACTCGCTGGCCGATACCGGTAACCCGAACACCATCTTCGACCCCAAGCCGCTCGATAATTTCCTGACCGAGCGCTGGCTGATCGCACCCCACCTCAACTGGAAACCCTCCGAGGATTGGGAGCACAAACTGATCGTCGCCTACGACGAGGAGCGGCAGGTGAACGATCCAAACCAGGACGGCTTCGTCGGCCCGACCCGCGCCCTCTTCACTCGTCTCACGATCGATTATCAGAACGATTTTCGACCGGCGAAATGGCTCACCCTCACCTCTGGACTTTTCTACAGCCAGGTCGATGCCGGGCAGGAGCGTCCTTTCATCTCGCAACTCTTCGGGCCGCAGCCGACCTTCATCAGCGATTTCACCGAGGAGGAAGCGATTTTTCTCCAGGCGAGCGCCCGACCTTTTCGCGGTCTCAATCTCGTCGCCGGCACGCGCTACGATCACTTCAACCAGTTCGGCGGCATCTGGACTTATCGCTTTGCCGGCAGCTACGAGATCGCGCCGACCGACACGATCGTGCACGCCAGCGTCGCGACCGGGTTTAGTCCGCCGAGCAGCCAGGACAAGATTTTCGGGAACAACTTCGGGCTCGAGCCGGAGAAAGATCTCGGCTGGGAAGCGGGTGTGGAACAGCGCTTCTGGGAGCGGCGGGTCAAAGTCGCCGTGACCTATTTTCATAACGACCTCTCGAACCTGATCGGGTTCAACGGCCTCTTCGACACGCTCAATCTCGGCGCCGCCCGGACCCAGGGCCTGGAAGCGGAAGTCGAGGTGCGGCCGCTGGCCGATCTTGTTTTCGCCGCCAGCTACACCTATCTCGACGCGGAGAAAACTTCCGCCGCCGACATCACGCAGCTCCCCGGCGCGCGTCTCCCGCGGCGGCCGCGGCATGAAGTTTATTTTTCCGGCTCGTATCTCTGGTTCGGGAAATTGCGCACCACCGCGGAGGCGAAATTCGTGAGCGCGCGCGAGGAGCTGAACTTCGGCGGCCCGAATTTCGATATCGAAGATTATTCGTTCGTAAATTTCGCCGCCGAATATGCGGTCAATCCTCACTTCACGATCTACGGCCGGGTCGATAACCTCACGAACGAGCATTACGCGGAAGTCTTCGGCTTCCCCGCGCTCGGCCGAGCCGCCTTCGGAGGCGTGAGAGTGAAGTTCTGACGCCGCCGGCAAGCTCGCTTTGTCATCCCGATCCGCCGCAGGACGGAGAGGGATCTCGCAAGCGTCCGGAAGACGTCGTTAGGCTGAAAACCGGGCATGCGACCACATATCCAGTTATCGGAACGCGCCCGACTTTTGGAGAGATCCTTCGCCGTCTGCGCGGCTCAGGATGACAAAACAAAGGGACCAGAGGGCGCGCGGCTTGAAACCGGCGGGCCCCGCTGTTAATCGCTAGACATGGATCCGCTTCTCACCGCGCTGCTCGGCCTTGTCGTCGGCGGGACGATCGTGGGCGCGATCCTTCTCCTCTCGCGGCGCCGGGAATTGCTCCAGCGATTCGAGGCGCTCGACCGCGCCCAGGAGCGCGAGGAAAGAATGCTGCGCGAGGAAGCGGCGCGGAGCCGGGAGGAAGCGGCCAAGGCGGCCAAAGCGCAGCGGGAGGAATTGAACGAATCGTTGCGATCGTTAGGCGAGACCAATCTGAAATCGATCGCCGAGATCGGGAACATTCTGCGCAGCCAGCTCGAAACTGTCTCCGCCCAGACCGGCAAGCTAACCGAGTCGAACGAGGCGCGTCTCGAAAGCCTGCGCTCGGTGGTCGATCTGCGCTTGAAACAGCTGCAGGAAGACAACGCGCAGCAGATTGAAAAAATGCGCGCCACGGTGGACGAAAAGCTTCAGGGGACGCTCGAGAAGCGCCTCGGCGAATCATTTCAAATGGTGAGCGAACGGCTGGAGCGCGTGCACCAAGGGCTGGGCGCGATGCAGCAACTGGCGAGCGACGTCGGCGGCCTGCAGCGCGTCCTGACGAATGTAAAAACGCGCGGCGGCTGGGGCGAAGTGCAGCTCGGCACGCTTCTCGAGCAGGTGCTCACTTCCGAGCAATTCGCGCGCAACGTCAAGACGCGGGATGGCGGCGGAGAGATGGTTGATTTTGCGGTGCGACTGCCGGGGGACGAGAACGGCGCGCCGGTTTGGCTGCCGATCGACGCGAAGTTTCCGATCGAAGACTATCAGCGCCTCGTCGCGGCGCAGGAATCGGCTGATCTCGCGGCGACGGAGGAGGCAATGAAGAATCTTGAAAACGCGCTCCGCAAAAGCGCGAAGGAGATTTGCGCGAAATACATCAACCCACCGCGCACGACGGATTTTGCGCTCATGTTTTTGCCGACGGAAGGACTCTACGCCGAAGCGATTCGGCGGGTCGGCCTGGTCGAGCAGGTGCAGCGCGATTGCCGGGTGATCTTCGCCGGGCCGACCACGCTGGCGGCACTGCTCAACAGCCTGCAGATGGGTTTTCGCACACTCGCGATTCAGAAGCGCTCCAGCGAAGTCTGGAACCTGCTCGCCTCGGTCAAGACGGAGTTCGGGAAGTTTGGCGGCGTGCTCGACTCGGTGAAGAAGAAGCTCCAGGAAGCTTCCAACAAGATCGACGAAGTGGACCTGCGTTCGCGGGTCTTGAACAAGAAGCTGCGCGACGTGGAGGAATCGCCTAACAATCCCGAGCCCATGCTACCGGAGCTGCTCTCTGACGAAATCGAGGAAGAGTGATCGGCGAAACTGGACGAGCGGAAGCAGGTCCCTCCGGAGGGTTTCCAGCGCTCGACCGTAAGAGCAGCGCTACAATACCGCGTCCCATTTCGACGCGTCCTTGAGCATGATTTCGCGGAGGAGCCGAATCGGCGGGGCGCCGTGATCGAGCATCTCGTTGTGGAATTTCTCGAGCGAGAAGTTGGCCCCTTCCTGCGTCTTGTAATCGGCGCGCAGCTTGAGGATCTGGAGTTTGCCTAACGTGTAGTTGAGGTAGCCGGGATCGAAGGTGCCGCGCATCGCTTCGGAGAGCGAGGGCTTAGCTTCGTAGTAGCAATTTTTTTGGAAGAACTTCGCTCCGTCGGCGACCGACATGCCCTCGGTATGCATCTTGATCGAGACGCAAAGCCGGCAGAGCCGGAGAAGCGCTTCATCGGCCTGCGCCATCCGGAATTTCGCCGCCCGCACCTTCTGCTCCGCGGTCGGATTCGGCGCGCTCCCGAAGCCCTCGTCGAGCATCATCTTTTCCGTGTAATGAGCCCAGCCTTCGACAAATGCGTAGCTGCTGAAAATCTTCTGCACCTGCGAAGCGGGCGAGGCGTTCAAACGCAGGAATTGCACGTAGTGCCCGGGATAGGCTTCGTGAATCGAGACCACATCCGTGGTGTAATAATTGAACGCGGTCAGCCATTCGTTCTTCTGTTTCTCGGGCCAGAAATCTTCTGTCGGCGTGACGTAGTAGTAGGCCTGGGTCGCCTTTTTCTCGAACGGCCCGGGCGTATCCATCGACGCGAAAGTCGTCGCGCGATCGAACTGCGGCGTCGCCTCCACCGTCGCCCGCACTTCGGAGGGAATCCCGACGATATGATGATCGATCACGAACTGCCGGATTAACTCGAGGCTCTTTGCCGTCTCGGGTACCAACTCGCCGGGCTTCGGATGCTCGTTTTGGATCTGCTTGAAAACGTCGATCGGGTTCTTCTTTGGATCGATGATTCGCGCGGCCGCGGCGAAAATTTCCTGTTCTTCCTTCAAGCGCTGCAAGCCAAGAGCGAGGATCTTATCCGGAGGAAGATCGACCAGCTCCGTGCCGGCGAGCATCTGCTGATACCTGGCGGCTCCGAGCGCAAAAGGCGCGTTTGCTTTCGGCAATTTTTTCTTCGTGAGCCAGGCCGCGTAATCGCGCAGCGCCGCCGCGGCTTTCTTGTTCGCATCCTCGAAAGCCGCCAGCAGCGCCTTGTCCTTCATTTCCTTGACCGCGGCAACGAGTTCCTTCCCGAGGAAATCGGCCGAGCCATTTGCGATCTGGATCGCGAGCTCGACATAAGGCTTCGGCAAAACCGCGGCCAGATTTGTCTTGCCCGCCGTCATGATATTGGCCGCCTGGTCCTCGATCATAACGATGTCGCGCACCCGGTCCTCGAGCGGCTTGAAATCGCGTTTCACGTAGAGGTTGACGCCGATCGCCCGCGCGTAGGTCATCGGGTTCTTCTCAAAAATTCCCATGTCCTGAATCTGAAAGAGTTCACCCGCGATCGCGGCCAACAGGATGCGGCGATCGATGTCCGACGCCTTGCTCAACTTGCTCGCGTCGAGTTTCCCGAGCTGATCCTGGAACCGCTTCAAACGTTCCACTTCGGCATCGATCGCGAGCCGGCTGTAGTCCGCGATCTTGCCATCGTACTGATGAAAACCAAGGGCTACGCCCTGAAGCGGTCGCGCGCTCAGGTAGCCGCTGATGAAATCAGCCGCGAGCTTCTCGAAAGCGGCGTCCGGCGACGGCGTCGCCGTCGGCGCGGCCCATCCTGGGCCCACTGCCCATAACGAAATGAGGAGGGCGAGCAGCGTCCATCTGGTGAATTGCATGGGCGCACCCTAGAGGGAAATCGCAGCCTTGTCATGCCAGCCGGTTGGCAAAAATCGGAGAATGAACGACAATCGGAACGTTTGCGTCCAGGCATGATAATTATGAAGCGCTCTCTCCCATTTGCGAAGGCCAGCTCGCTCCTCGTGGCTGCTCTGCTCCTCGCTCTCCCTGCCGCAAATCTGGGCGCGGCCGATCCGCAGCCGGCCCCGACGCCCGCGAAAGAGGATACCGGTTACGCTGAGATCGCGACCTTCGCCAAGGCGGTCGAGTTGATCCGGCAGGACTACGTGGACGGCAACAAGGTGAGCTACCACGACCTGATCTACGCCGCGATAAAAGGCATGCTCTCCTCGCTCGATCCGCACAGCCAGTTCATGGACCCGGGCGACTTCAAGGACATGCAGGACGACACCCGCAGCCGCTTCAACGGCCTCGGCGTCGAAGTCGCGATCAAGGACAGCCTCCTCACCGTCATCACACCGATGGAAGACACACCGGCGGCCAAGGCTGGGATCCTGGCCGGCGATCAGATTTTGAAAATCAACGGCGTCTCGACCGAGAAACTCGGGTTGCAGGACGCGGTCGATGTCCTGCGCGGCGCGCCGGGCCAGAAAATCACCCTAACGATTTTGCGTCCCTCGTCGAAGGAGATCAAAGACTACCCGCTCGAGCGCAAGGAGATCAAAGTGCAAAGCGTAAAAGGCGCGCGCCTCCTCGATCCCGAGCTGACCGGCCCTTTCAAGGTCGCCTACGTGCGCATCGTGCAATTCAACGAGCCGACTGCGGAAGAATTTGGGAAGACGCTCGACGATTTGCAGAAACAGGGAATGCAGGCGCTCGTCCTCGACCTGCGCAACAATCCCGGCGGCCTGCTCAACAGCGCGGTCGACGTGCTCGGGCAATTCCTGCCGCCGAACACGAAAGTCGTCTCCACCCAGGGCCGGGCGTCATCACAAAAGCACGATTACTCGACCCCGGTCGGGACGAAGGCGCGGCCGCATTTCCCGCTCGTCGTCCTGGTGAACGAAGGGAGCGCAAGCGGCTCCGAGATCGTGGCCGGCGCGTTGAAGGATTTGCATCGCGCGATCGTGGTCGGAGAAACCACCTTCGGCAAAGGATCGGTCCAGAACGTGATGCAGATGCCGGATGGCTCCGCGCTTCGTTTCACGACCGCCAAATACTACACCCCGAGCAAGACGGTCATTCAGGGCAATGGCGTGGTGCCTAACATTCTCGTCCCGCTCACCGCCGAGCAGAGCCGGGCGGTCGCGGCAATGCGCAACAACGACAAGATCCAGCCTGCCGAAGAGACCAGCATCATCCGGACGAAAGATCTGCAATTGATGCGCGGGATCGACGCGCTCAAGGGCGTCATGATCTACGCCCAGCAAATCGCGCCCAAGGTCGAGGCGGTCAAGAAGTAGGTCGCGCCGCGAAGGGATGGCCTGACCCCGAAAAGTGGGCATGACATGAGTGTAGTTCTGCCTTTAGAAAGGCAGAACAAATGAAGAAGAGTCGATTCGGTGAGGAAGAGAAGATAGCGATCTGAAAGGAGGTGCGGGCAGAGGCCACGGTGGTGAGG
>JBBSLW010000103.1:0-9402 GCA_038233495.1 Chthoniobacterales bacterium
CGCCTGGTCGCAGGCGGCCAGCGCGCGGCGCAGGCAATCGCGGTGGCGAGCATTGATGGCGACCGCACTGGGCACGTCCCAGCGTTGTTCGCTCACCTTGGACAAAATGGCCTCCTCCAGCCCAGCTAAACCATCGTCCGTCGTGCAGGAAATCCTGAGCGCATCGCAAAGCTGCCAATCTCCGTGCGCCGGGAGATCGCTCTTATTCAGAAGCAGCAGCTCGGCGCGATCTGAGGGACTGGTGTCGAAATGCGCCGGCTTCGCCGCGCTCGCGTCGACGACATGCAGGATGAGATCGGCGTTGGCGAGCGAGCGCTCGGTCCGCGCCATTCCTTCGGTTTCCACTGCATCGCCGCTCGCCTTGCGGAGCCCGGCCGTATCAGTGAGCCGCAAGGCAATTCCGCGCATCTTCACCACCTCCTCGATCGTATCGCGAGTCGTGCCCGGCACTTCGCTCACGATCGCGCGCGGAAAACCAAGCATCCGATTGAGGAGGCTCGACTTCCCGGCGTTGGTCGCCCCATAGATCACGACCCGCACCCCTTCGCGAAAGATGCGTCCCTGGTCCGCGGTCGCGAGCAGCGCGTCGATTTTCACCCTGATCCGATCGAGCCGGGCGAGAAAATCGGCGCCCACATCCGGCTCGATATCTTCCTCGGGAAAATCGATGTAGGCCTCGAGATGCGCCACCAGCGCGATCAATTCCTCGCGCAACTCCGCGATCCGCTCGCCCAGTCGGCCTTCCAGTTGTTCGGTCGCGGAGCGCAAGGCGAGATCGGTTTGCGCGCGGATCAAAGCGATCACGGCCTCGGCCTGGGTCAGGTCCAGTTTCCCGTTTAAGAAGGCGCGCTCCGTGAATTCCCCGGGCCGGGCCGCGCGCGCCCCGGCGCGCAAACATGCTTCCCACACTCGCGTCGTCACCAGTACCCCTCCGTGGCAACTGATCTCAACCACGTCTTCGCCCGTGTAACTGGCCGGCGCGCGATGGACCACGAGCATCACCTGGTCGATCAGGCGATCGCCCTCGATGATCTCGCCAAATTGCTGGAGATGCGACGAGGCCGCCGACGGTTTCTGTTTCCCGCGAAAAATCTGATCGGCCACCGCGATTGCCTCTGGGCCCGTCAGCCTGACGAGTGCGATCGCGCCTTCTCCCGGCGGCGTCGAGACCGCGGCGATCGTCGCCGTTGTCTCTCCCGGCATCATGCCCGCAGCACCTCGCGGAGCGCGGCGATGCACTTGCGATTCTGTTCCATCGTCCCGACCGAGATCCGGACCCAAGCGGGAAAATTATAGCCGCTGAGCGCGCGCACGATCACGCCTTTGCGGAGGAGCGTCTTGAAAAGCGCCTTGCCGTCGCCGACCTCGACGAGGACGAAATTGGCTACACTCGGGACGAACTTCAGGCCCAGCGCCGCGAACTCCTCCTCGAGATAACGGCGGCCCTCGTCCGTTATCCGTTTCGATTCCGCCTGGTGTTCCTGGTCGGCGAGCGCCGCAACCGCGCCGGCTTGGGCGAGGCCGTTGGTGTTGAATGGCTCGCGCGTTTTTTGCAGGACCCGGATCAACTCCGATCGCGCGATGCCGTAGCCGAGCCGGACATTGGCCATGGCGCGGATCTTGGAAAAAGTGCGCAGGACAATGACGTTGCGGCCGGCTTGGACGAACTTCAGCACATCCGGCGGAGCGTCGAGATATTCGTAATAAGCCTCATCGAAAACGACCACAACGTCGTTAGGCACACGCTCCATGAAACGATCGATCGCCTCCTGCCCGACGAGCGTTCCGGTCGGGTTGTTCGGATTGGCGATAAAGACGACGCGCGTCTTCGGCGTGATCGCGGCCAGGATTCCCTCGAGATCGAAGCGATGTTCGACGTCCGCCACCGCGACCGTTTTCGCGGCAAAAAGCGCCGCGACCAGCCGGTAGGCGATAAAGGCGTTCTCCGAGGTCACCATCTCCACCCCGGCCCGGAGAAAAGCGTGCCCGATAAACTCGATGATCTCGTTCGAGCCGTTCCCGAGGATGATGTTTTCCGTCGCGACCCCGAGCTTCTCCGCCAGCGCGGTCCGGAGATAAAAACCGCCGCCGTCGGGATAAAAATTGGCGCCGTCGAGCGCCGCCTGCATCGCGGCGCGGGTGCGCGGCGAGGGGCCGAGCGGATTTTCGTTCGAGGCCAGTTTTACGATCTGGTCGGGACGCAGCGCGGATTCGCGCGCGGTTTCCTCGATTGGTTTCCCGGGTTCATAGAGCGCGAGGTCGCGCAGGTGCGGATTGGCCCGGTCCCAGATTGAATCCATTAGCGGCCAACGTTAAGCGAAAATCGGCGGCTGAACAGCGCGGAGGAAAAGCCGTGCAGCGCCAGCCTTCTTCAGGCACGTTCGGCGCTATGGATAGCTTGCTCATTTTAGCCGATGGCACCTTCTTCGGCCTCTCTGTCAACGGGTGGAAACTGCTCGGCTGGACCGGCAACATTGTCTTTGGCGCGCGTTTCCTCATCCAGTGGGTCGCCTCGGAACGCGCCCGAAAGAGCATCATCCCGGCCGGCTTTTGGGAATGCAGCGCGCTCGGCTCACTTTTGCTCCTGATCTACTTTGCCGTTTACCGGCGCGATTCCGTCGGCGTCCTGAGCGCGCTTTTTCCGTTGCCGATCTATCTCCGCAACCTGTATTTTCTTTACTCCCACCACCCCGCGAAACACCCCGGAGCCGAGCCGCGCGTCGAAGAATGAACCCGATCATCTATCTCGATAATAACTCCAGCACCCGGATCGATCCCGCGGTGCTCGAGGAAATGATGCCGTTCCTGACCGAGAACTACGGCAACCCTTCCGGCTCGCATCGCTTCGGCGCGGCGGTCAAGCAGGCGACCAACCTCGCGCACGAGCGCGTCGCTGCCCTTCTCGGTTGCGAGCCTAACGAAGTCGTTTTTACCAGCGGCGGGACGGAATCGGACAACACCGCGCTTCATTCCGCGCTCCAGATGTCGCCCGAGCGCCGCCATCTCGTCACCACCTCGGTCGAGCACAACGCCGTCCTCAATTATTGCCAGGAACTCGGCCGCTGCGGCTGCGAAGTCACGATCGTCCCGGTCGATGAACAGGGGCACCTCGATCTCGACGAGCTCGAGCGCGCCATCCGTCCCGACACCGCGGTCGTCTCCGTGATGTGGGCCAACAACGAAACCGGCGTCATCTATCCGCTCGAGAAAATCTCCGCGATCTGCCGGGCCAAAGGCGTTTTCTTTCACACCGACGCGGTTCAGGCGGTCGGAAAAATGCCGATCGATCTCAGGAAGTTGCCGGTCCATTTTCTCTCGCTCTCCGGCCACAAATTGCACGCCGCGAAAGGCGTCGGCGCGCTCTACGTCAATCGCAATTCCCGTTTCCAACCGCTCATCGTGGGCGGCCCGCAGGAAGGCGGGCGCCGCGCCGGGACCGATAATGTCCCCTCGATCGTCGGCCTGGGGAAAGCGGCCGAGCTCGCGGGCGCCACGCTCGAGGAGGAAAACACCCGGGTCCGCGCCTTGCGCGATCGCTTCGAATCCACGCTCCTCACCGAGCTCGAGGAGGTGATGGTGAACGGCGACCCGGCCGGGCGTTTGCCCAACACCTCGAATCTCGCCTTCACCGGCGTCGACGCGCAGGCCATCCTGCTCAAGCTCGATCAGGCCGGCGTTTGCTGTTCGTTAGGCTCGTCCTGCACGACCGGCGCGGTGGCGCCTTCGCACGTCCTCCGCGCCATGCACCTGAGCGACGAACGCGCCCGGAGCAGCCTCCGTTTTTCCTTCGGCCGCTATAATACCGAGGAGGAGCTGGACCAGGTGCTCGAGATCATCCCCCGCACTGTGCGCAAGTTGGGCCAGCTCTCCGGCGCGGTTGCCTGAGCCTGGATTTACTGCCGCGCCAGCGTCGCCCAGGCGTGCGCCACGAGGTCTTCTTCTTCGGGCAGGAGCTTCGCCTTTTCGCCGAGCGCGAGATAATAGGCTGCTTCATCTCGCTGACCGTTGCCCGAAAGCAGGACGCCGTAGTAGGCGGCGACGGCGGGGTCTTTCAACTGCTCCGCCGTGAGCCGGGTCATGATCTTGAGCGCGCCCCGCGTGTCGCCCGCCTGGAAAAGGGCGCAGGCGTAGGTCGCGGCGAAAGCCGCCGTGTGCGGATGATTTTGGTGCAGGATCCGCGCGATCTCGCGAGCCCGGGCCGGCTCGGTTTTTAAGAGAAGCGCGATCTGCGCAAAATTATTGCGCACCTCCGGGTCGTCCGGCATGACCGAGACGAGACAGGAAAGCGTCCGGTAAAGCCCGTCCGTATCGCGCTCCTCGGCGTAATGACGATAAAGCGCCTGGAGCGCTTCGCGCTGCGCCTCGGGCAAGCCGGAAAGCTTCCAGAGCGCGGCCGTGGCCTTCTCCGTCCAGTGCCATTGGAAAGCGACCATCTGCAGGAGATTGAGCCGCTCGGGATCGCTCCGCGCTTCCGTCAGGGCCTGCTGCCATTTTTTCTCGCAGCCCGCCTCGTCGCCGGTTTCCCGCGCCGCTCGCGCCTGCAACGCGAGCCGGAACATTTCCGCGCGGCCCCACGCGCCGCCTTCGAGCATCGCCTGCAGCCCGCTCCAATCGCGCAATTGCAGGTGCGCGTCGGCCAGCGCGAGACGCACCGGCAGGCTGCTCTGTTTGTCCGCCGCCAGGCGTCCGCTCCAGTCGATCGCGGCCCGGGCCTGCCCATGAGCGGCCAGCCACGTGATCAGGCCCGCGGCCTTTTCGATCGTGGAAACCGAATCCGTTTCCAGCCGGCTGAGCGCGCTCGCGAAGGCCGGGTCCTGCGCGCGTTGCAAGAGATCGAGCACCAGCAGGCGATCAGAAAAAGGCGCCTCCGGCACTGCCGCGAGCTCGCGCGCGAACTCGACACTGGCGGCGGCGCGCCCCGTGCGCAGCGCATCGTCGATCAAAAGATGGAGCGCGGTCCGGCCGGCCAGCGGATGGTTTTTCCAACGGACGGCTCGCGCACGGCCTTCCACGCGGGTCGCGGCCTCTTCGGCGCGGAGCTGGAATTCGGCCAGCTCCAGCTCTTTTTCCGGTTCGTTAGGGGCGAGCCGGGCGGCGGCCTGAAAATGTTGCTCAGCGCTGCCCCGGTCGTTCCTGGCCAGGGCAAAATGGGCCGCGGTCGTGTGATAACGCGGGTCGTTCTGTTGCGCGGCCGGGACCGCCGCGAGCGCGTCGGCCACGATCGCATTCTGCCCGAGGCGGAGCGCGCCTTCTGCGAAGGCGAGCCGGTCGCCTAACGAATCCGGCTGGAGCGCCACCGCCCGCTGCCGCCATTCCACCGCTTCCGGATCCTTCTGCCGCTCACCGATTTTGGCCAGCGTTCGGCAGGCCTCCACGCTCGACGGATCGACCGCGTAGGCGCGCTGCGCGGCCATCGCCGCCGCGCGCAGATCCTCCTGCGCGAAAGCAGCGTGGGCTTGTCGCATCCACTTTCGTTCCTCCCAATGCCGATACCCGCGCTGCCCGCCCCAGACCACCGCGATAAGCAGGCAGACCCCGGACGCGAGAGCGAACCACGCCTTGAGCAGCGCGGATGCGGGTGCCTGCGAATCGGAAGAAGAGGACATGTTTAGCCCTGTAAAAAACAGCACGTCCTATTCCACCGGGGGGCCGCCGCGACGGGAGGAATCCGGCAACCAGGGAATCCATGAAAAATGCGGGAGGAGCCAGCCCGCCGCCCGACCTTAATCCCCTTCCTGGTTTTCTGGCTTCCAGATTAAAATTTCCCACCTCTGAAAACCGCAAAGTTTGCGCTTTCGGGCGCGTGAAACGATTGTCGTCGGTGGCTTCCACCAACGGCAAGAAACCCTGCGTCACGGCACCGGCGGACCGCGGCTGCATCGAGATTCGCGGGGCGCGCCAGAACAACCTCAAAGGGTTCGACCTGGACCTGCCGCTCGGCGAATTGACCGTCGTGACCGGCCCGAGCGGGAGCGGCAAATCGAGCCTCGCCTTCGACACGATCTACGCCGAAGGCCAGCGCCGTTACGTCGAGACCTTCAGCCCCTACACGCGGCAATTTCTCGACCGGATGGACAAGCCGCGGGTGGACGAGATTCGCGGCATCCCGCCCGCGATCGCGATCGAGCAATCGAACCCGGTCAAGAGCTCGCGCTCGACCGTCGGCACGATGACCGAGATCAACGATTACCTGAAGCTCCTCATGCCGCGAGTCGCGCGCGCCTATTGCCCGAGCTGCAGCCGCGAGATTCGGCCCGAGACCGCAAAATCGATCGCCGACGAAATCAGCGCGCAAAGCGCGGGGAAAACCGGGTTGATCACTTTCTGGGTCGCCGTCCCGGCCAAAACCGAGCCCGCTGAATTTTTCGCCTTCCTCCAGCAGCAGGGTTACCTGCGCGTCTGGCTCAACGGCGAAGTCGTTAGGGCAGATGCCGAGCACAAAAAAATCCGGCTCGGTGCGCGCGTCCAGGTCATCCAGGATCGTCTCACGATCAGCGATGAAGGCCGCGCGCGGCTCGTCGAGTCGCTCGAGACCGCGCTCCGTTTCGGGAAGGACCGGATCAACTTCGTCGATCTCGAGACGAAGGAGGAGCATCCCTTCTCGACCGGCTGGCATTGCGCGCATTGCGATCTCGATATTCGCCCGCCCACGCCCGGACTTTTCAGTTTTAACAATCCGTTAGGCGCGTGCCCGGAATGCCGCGGTTTTGGGCGCACCATCGCGATCGATCTGCAACGCGCCATCCCCGATCGCGCCCTCTCCATCGCGCAGGGCGCGGTCCGCGTTTTCCGCGGGGAAGAGATGGGCGAATCGCAGAAGGATCTGCTCCGCGCCTGCGCCCGGGAAGAGATCGACGTTCATCTTCCCTTCGAGGAACTGCCGAAATGCGACCAGGACTTCGTCATCAACGGCGAGAAAGGCGCGGGCGAATTCAGCGAGGAAGATTACGAGAGCGATCGATGGTATGGCGTCCGGGGCTTTTTCAAATGGCTCGAGAGCAAGACCTACAAAATGCATGTGCGGGTTTTGCTCAGCCGCTATCGCGCCTACACCAGTTGCCCGAGCTGCCAGGGCGGGCGGTTCCAGTCCGAGACGCTGAATTTCCGGCTCGTGACCGCGGATAATGTCGCGTTTACGTTGCCCGAATATGCCGCACTGCCGGTCTCGCAGGCGCGCGATTTTCTCACCAGCCTGGCGCTTCCGCCTAACGACTCCGGCGCGGTCATGCTCCGGGGCGAGATCGCGGCCCGGTTGCGTTATCTCTGCGAAGTCGGGGTCGGTTATCTCACGCTCGATCGCTCCACCCGCACCCTCAGCGGCGGCGAAGTGCAGCGGGTCAATCTCACCACCTGCCTCGGAGCCTCTCTCGTGAACACGCTCTTCGTCATGGACGAACCGAGCGTCGGGCTCCATCCGCGCGATGTCGGCCGACTCGTTAGGGTGATGCACGATCTGCGCGACAAGGGGAACACGCTCCTCGTCGTCGAGCACGAGGAAGCGATCATCCGCGCGGCCGATCATCTCCTCGACATCGGTCCCGGCCGCGGCGAGGGCGGCGGCGAGCTGGTCTTCCAAGGGACGCTCCAGGAGATGCTGGGTAGCGCGCGCGTCTCGCGTGCTGGCGACGGCGTCCCGCCGTCGCGAACTTCCGAAACTGTGGCGCTCTCCGGAACCGCAAACGCGTCCCTGAAAAGTTCGTCGAAGCGCGGCGCCTCGACCAGCACGCGGGACGCGTGCGCTACCCAGGCTTCTTCGCTCACCGCCGATTACCTGACCGGACGCAGAAGTATTCCGATCCCCAAATCACGCCGGAAATCTTCGACCGCGCTCCGGATCAAAGGCGCAAGCGAGCACAACCTCAAGAACATCGATGTCGAGATTCCGTTAGGCGTTTTCACCTGCGTGACCGGCGTCTCCGGCTCCGGCAAATCGACTCTCGTGCACGAGGTGCTCTATCGGAATCTGCTCAACGCGCGCGGCAGCGGGAACGAGGAAGCGGGCACCTGCAAAAGCGTGACCGGTGCACATCGCGTCGGCGAGATTGTGATGGTCGACCAGGCTCCGCTCTCGCGCACGCCGCGCTCGACCCCGATTTTGTATCTCGGGATTTACGATCGGGTCCGCGAGCTTTTCGCCGCGCTCCCGGAAGCGATGGCGCAAGGCCTGACTGCGAGCGCGTTCTCCTTCAACTCGGGCACCGGCCGTTGCGAGCGCTGCGGCGGCACTGGCTTCGAGAAAATCGAGATGCAATTCCTGAGCGATCTTTATGTGCGTTGCGCGGAGTGCGAGGGCAAACGCTTCCAGCCGCACGTCCTGAAAGTGAAATTCCAGGGCCGCTCGATCCACGAGCTGCTCGAGCTGACGGTGAGCGAGGCGGTAGAATTTTTCACCGCGATCGGCGAAGCGGAAAAGCTCGCGCAACCTCTCGCCATTCTCGAGGAAGTCGGCCTCGGTTATCTCCGGCTCGGGCAGCCGCTAAACACGCTTTCCGGGGGCGAATCCCAACGGCTCAAACTCGTCCGGCACCTGACCGACAGCGGGAGCCGCGAGACGAAAGCGGGCGATCTTTTCATCTTCGACGAACCGACCACCGGGCTGCACTTCGACGACGTCGCACTACTCGTCAGGCTGTTTCAACGTCTGGTCGAGGCGGGAAATTCGATTGTTGTGATCGAGCACAACCTCGAGGTGATGAAGTGCGCCGACTGGATCATCGATCTCGGCCCCGAGGGCGGCGAAGAAGGTGGCCAGCTCGTCGCCGCCGGCACGCCGGAAGAAATTGCGAAGGTCGCGACTTCGCACACTGGCACCTATTTGCGCGAGGTCTTGCACCTGGTTCCGGGGAGCACGGGCAGTCTGCCCGTCGTTCGCGGGAGTCTCCCGCGAACAGCGCAGAGCGTGGTCGAAGATGAAGATGACTTCCATGCATTGCGCGTTGCCGAAGAGCCGCCGGGCTACCAGCCCGGCGGAACGGGGTGGCACCCCGTGCTCCCCAGAGTTTTCGCCACCCCGCGCGAGCACGCCATCGCCATCCACGGCGCGCGCGAGCACAATCTCAAAAACATTTCCCTAACGATCCCGCGCGACCAGATGGTTGTGATCACCGGCCTGAGCGGCTCGGGCAAATCGACCATCGCTTTCGATCTCCTTTTCGCCGAAGGCCAGCGCCGTTTCCTCGACAGCATGTCGCCTTATGCGCGCCAGTTCGTCGAGCAGCTCGAGAAACCGGATGTCGACCTGATCGAAGGTCTGCCCCCGACCGTCGCGATCGAGCAGCGCGTGACCCGCGGCGGCGGCAAATCGACCGTCGCCACGGTCACGGAAGTTTATCATTTTCTCCGGCTCCTTTTCGCCAAGACCGGAACGCAATTTTGCCCCGACTGCGATCTCCCGGTCGAAAC
>JBBSLW010000104.1:0-9367 GCA_038233495.1 Chthoniobacterales bacterium
GGCGTTGCGCTCGTTAGGCAACCGGATCCGTTCCGGCGCGAGCTGCTCGAGGCCGGCCTGTTGCGCGGCGCTCAGCCATGATTTCAAGACCGGCGCGACCGGCCGTTCCTTGATCTCCTTGTAGCTCGTCGCGCCCTGGCAAACCTGCTCGATCAACAAGGCGCGATCCGCTTCACCGATCGGCGGCAGTTCGAGCTCGGGAAATGCGGCGGCCGCAAAATTCAGCCGCGCGATCCATTGCTCGATGCTGTGATCCCACTTCTTGAGCGGACAACTCCCGGCGATGACTTCACGGGCGAGGAGCGCGGCTGCTTCCGCTTTTGGGACGCGTTCGGTTTTCTTCTCCGCGAGGACGAGATCGTGGAACATCGTCGCGGTGCGTCCGACCACGCGGCGGAGGGATGGGTCGTAGGTTACCTCGGTTTTTTCTTGGACCGCTTCCGGGAAAAATTCATGCAGCCATTCCTCCTTGATCGCGGTCGCGAGGGTGAGCAGGACCTGGCGCTCGCCATCACTTGACTCGATCTCGCGAATCTCGGAAGCGGTCAGGAGCCGCGCGCGATGCGCGACGCTTTCGCGCGCCAGCACCCCGCGGCGATTGTGGACGAGGGCGCAGCGCAGCGTGCCTTCGTCGAGCCGGACCGCGACCTGATCGGGAAAGCCCGCGAGCACGCAACGGGCAATCGCGCCGGGCGCGGCTTCGCGTTCCTCGAGATCGAGATCTTCGCTTCGCGCGATCGAGAGAAATTGTTCCCAGAGCTGTGCCGCCTCGCGCGCCGCGCCGGCGTTGACCCCGAGACGCGCGCACCGGCGCGGATCGAACTGGTTTTTCTCCGCAAAATGAAAAGCGCGCAGCAAAAGGAAGAGATCGGATTCATCCTCGCCTCCAAAAAAATCTTCGCGCTCGTCGCGCATTTGTTTGCCCTCGGCGCGGCGGAGCAGGTTGCGGCCCTGGGTGAGAGCGGCAATGAGCGCGACCCCGCGCACGCATCCCTGCTCGTGGGCGGCGAGGAGCATGCGCGCATAACGCGGGTGAACCGGGAAGGCGAGCATGCGCCGGCCTAACGAGGTGATAGCGCTTGACCCCCGGGACGCCGTGCCGGGCGCTTGCGTCCTGCCCGCTGGCGAAGGCGCCTCGCCTTCGCGGACTTTCTCTGTGCTCGCCGGCCCCGCAAAAGTTCGTGGTGGCGAGGCGCCACCACCAGCGGGCGGGGCGCCCGCGCTCCCCGGAGATGCCGCCGCGCCCTCCGAAATTGCGCCCAGATCGGCCAGCAACTGCTCCGCGGTCTCGAGCGCTTTTGGGTCGGGCGGCTCGAGCCAGCGGAACGCGCCGATATCCTCGATCCCGCTCGCTTTCAACGTCAGCACGACCTCGGCCAGGTCGAGCCGTTTCACTTCCGGCAATTCCTGTGGTGCGCGCTCCAGATGTTCGCTCTCCGTCCAAAGCCGCAGGCAATGGCCCGGCGCGGTCCGCCCGGCGCGTCCGGTCCGCTGGTCGGCGGAGGCGCGGCTGATTTTTTCAATAAAAAGAGTGTTGATCCCGCGGCGCGGATCGAACCGGGCGATGCGGGAGAGGCCGGCGTCGAGCACGACGCGCACGCCATCGATCGTTAGGGAAGTTTCCGCCACGTTGGTCGCCACGATCACCTTGCGCTTCTCGTATTGGCGGAGGGCGGCGTCCTGCTCGGCCACGGGCAGCTCGCTGTAGAGCGGGAGCGCGACAAAACGATCGCTCACCCGGGAAGCGCGCAGGGCCGAGATGGCGCGCGTGATTTCGTATTTGCCCGGCATGAAGATGAGCACATCGCCTTCCGTCCCGGCGGCGAGACGCTCGAGCTCATCCGCGGCCAGGTCCCAGATGGGATAATCACGGGCCGGGCGCGTCAGGTATTCGATCGCGACCGGATGCGCGCGCCCGCTCGACGTGAGGATCGAGCAGGGAGCGAGATATTTTTCCAACTTGTCCGACTCGAGGGTCGCGGACATGACGACGAGCTGCAGATCGGGCCGGCTCGTTTCCTGCAACTGGAGCGCGCGGGCGAGAGTGATGTCGCCATAGAGATGGCGCTCGTGGAATTCGTCGAAGAGAATCGCCGAGACCCCGCGCAGCTCCGGGTCCTGGAGCAATTGGCGGAGGAGAATGCCTTCGGTCACGAAACGGATCCGCGTCCTTTTGGAGGCGATTTTTTCGAAGCGAATCTGGTAACCGACTTCGTCGCCGAGCCGTCCTTTGCGATCGGCGGCGACGCGGCTGGCGAGGAGCCGGGTGACGAGCCGGCGCGGTTGCAGGACGACAACTTCGCCGGCGCCAAGCAGGCCGCGATCGAGCAGCATCTGCGGAACCTGAGTCGACTTGCCCGAGCCGGTCGGCGCCTGGAGGATGAGCCGCGGCCGGGCGGTGAGCGACCGGACGATCTCGTTTTCGAGCTCGTAGATCGGCAGCTCGCGCGGGGTCATGCGCGGACTGCGCGGAAATCCGCGACGAACTCTTCGATCTCCGCTTCCGTGACCGACCAGGCGCACATCAGGCGATAAATATCGGGCTCGAGAAACTTGTAGAAATGCCAGCCGCGATTTTGCATTTTCTCCGCGAGATCGTTAGGCAAATGAACGAAGAGGGCGTTGGCCTGGCGCGGGAAGGCGGGCTCCGCGAGGCCGGCGGCGCGCAATTTTTCCTCGAGGAGACGCGCCATCTCGTTGCCGTGGCGGGCGTTTTTCAACCAGACCTCGTCGGCCAGCAGGCCGGACCAGGGCGCGGCGAGGAAGCGCATCTTGGAAGCGAGCTGAGCGCCTTGCTTGGCCCGGTAGTCGAATTCCTGCGCCAGAGCGCGATCGAAAAACACGACGAGCTCGCCGGCGGCGGTGCCATTCTTGGTTCCGCCAAAGGCGAGAACGTCGACCCCGCGCTGCCAGGTGAGCGCCGCGGGGGAGCAGCCTAACGACGCGACGGCGTTCGCGAAACGCGCGCCATCCATCTGCAGGCGGAGGCCGTGTTCCTGGACGAAAACCGCGATCGCATCCAGCTCCGCAAGCGAGTAGACGGTTCCGGCCTCGGTCGCCTGGGTGACGCTGAGCGCGCGCACTTTGGTCGAGTGAATATCGCGGTGCTGGGCCAGGACTTCCGCAGCCTGCACGAGATCGATTTTGCCGTTCGCTCCGCCGACCCGCAGGAGCTTGGTGCCGCCGGAGAAAAACTCCGGCGCGCCGCATTCATCCGTCTCGATGTGAGCGCGCTCGTGACAGAGGACGCTGTGAAACGGCTGGCAGATCTGGGCCAGCGCGAGGGCGTTGGCGGCGGTGCCGTTGAAGACGAGAAACGTTTCGCAATCCGTCTCGAAAATTTCCCGGACCCGCGCCGCGACCCGGGCCGTCCATCGATCGTCACCATAAGAGACGACGGCCTCATGATTTGCCTCGGCCAGCGCAGCCCAGGCTTCCGGGCAAATCGCGGCGGTGTTATCGCTCGCGAAAGTGTGGCGGTGGCGCAGCGGCATGGAGGGAATCCCTACCCGACATTGCCCGCGGCGGCAAATTGCCTAACGAAAAGATATGCCTGGCCGGGAGCGCCTCCCGCACTCACGCCGCGGGAGCGTCCCGCCAGGGACCACTCCTCTGCGTGCCCCTCTAGCTGCAACCGCTCAGCAAGAAGATGACGAAGAGAATCGGAATCGGAAGCCCGAGCAGCCACAGCAAAATGTATCCGGCTGCGCCGACTTCTTTGATTCGTTGGGTTAATTTCATAGTCAGAATAGGTTCATTTTTTAATCGCAAGAGACCTCCGGCCTGAGCCTACCAAAACACGATGTTTTCCGCGGAGGTCGCAGAGTTTTTCGCACCGGCTTGAGCCGCGCTCCCGGCGCAGTCCGGCGGGCACGATTTGACCCCTTTGCCGAAAGGCGCGGCCCGCTTTATCCTCGGCCATGAGCGCCCTGCAAGGAGCCGTCGAACGTCGCGGCCAACGAATTTTTGAACTGGTTGATCAACACCCCGAATCGATCTTCAGCAAAGCCGGATTCTATCAAAAGATGATGGCCATCTCGATGCGGGACGACGCCTTCAAGGTGCAGATGTTTCGCTTCGTCGACGTCCTCGCCTCGCTCCGCCGCTCGAGTGATATCGTGGTCCATCTCCGCGAATATTTTCACGGGATGGACGGCTTCATCCCGATGATGCAGACCGGATTGAAAGTCGCCGGGATTTTTCCTTGGCTGACCGCTTACATCCTGCGCCGCAACGTCGCCGGGATGGCGCGCCAGTTCATCGCCGGCCGGGACGGGAGCGACGTCATGAAGACCCTGCGCAAGAAGCGCAGGGAGAACATCGGGTTCACCGTGGACTTGTTAGGCGAAGCGGTCGTGAGCGAGAACGAGGCGGATGAATACGCGGCCCGCGCGATGGAATTGCTCGAGACGCTCTCGCGCGAGACGCGCGGCTGGACCGATCCGTTAGGCAAAAACATCGAGCTTTTTCCGGTCGTCAACCTTTCGCTCAAGATCTCGGCTTTCTATTCGCAGATGGCTCCGGCGGCGCCGGAGGAAGCGATCGCGCACCTCGCCCCCAAGCTCCGTCCCATTCTGCGGCGGGCCAGGGAAGTGGGCGCTTTCGTCAATTTCGACATGGAGAGCTACGCGCAAAAGAACAGCACGCTCGATCTCTTCAAGTCGCTCTTTACCGAGGAAGAGTTTGCCGATTGGCCACACGTCGGGATCGTCGTCCAAGCCTACCTGCGGGATGCAGAGCGCGACCTGCGGGAGCTGATCGAATGGGGACGCGCGCGCGGCACGCGTTTCGCCGTCCGGCTGGTGAAAGGCGCCTATTGGGATTACGAGAAGATCGTCGCGCAGCAAAACGGCTGGATCTGTCCGGTCTATCTGCAAAAGCCGGAGAGCGACGTCTGTTTCGAGAGTTGCACCCGCATCCTGCTCGAGAACGAATCGATCGTGACCGCCGCTTTCGGGTCGCACAACGTCCGCAGCATTGCGCACGCCATGGCCTACGCGGAAGAGAAGGGGATCGAGAAGAGCCGCTTCGAATTCCAGCTCCTTTACGGAATGGCGGGCCCAATCAAGCGGGCGCTGGTCGAGATGGGTTATCGGGTGCGGGAATATTCGCCCGTCGGCGAGTTGCTCCCAGGCATGTCCTATCTCGTTAGGCGCTTGCTCGAGAATACTTCCAATGAGGGATTTCTGCGGGCCAAGTTTTCCGACAATCTCTCCCCGGCCCAACTATTGCGCGATCCGAACGAGTTGATCACGAGCGAGCCGACGCACCTCCACTCCACGAAGGGGGCCGATCGCACGACCCCGCCCGGCGACAGCTACGAGAACGCACCGCTGGTTAACTTTGTCCATCGCCAAACGCAGGAGCAGATGCGGACAGCCTTGCGAGCGGCCCGGGCCGGTTTCGGGAAAAAATATCCGCTTTTCATCGGTGGCGAGAAGGTCACGACTGGCAAATGGATGGCGTCGCTCAATCCGAGCGCGCCTAACGAGATCGTAGGCGAGGTGGCGGAAGCCGGAATTCCCGAGGCAGAACGCGCGGTCAAGGCCGCCAGCGCGGCTTTTGATCGTTGGTCCCGCACCTCGGTCGAACATCGAGCGCAATTGCTCGAGCGGGTCGCGGCCATCATGGAGCGGCGCCGCTTCGAGCTGGCGGCGGTCGAGGTCTACGAAGTCGGCAAGGCCTGGGAGGAGGCCGATGGCGATATCCGCGAGGCGATGGATTTCTGCCTCTTCTACGCCCAACAAATGCGGATCCTGGGCCGACCGAAACTGACGCAGCACGTCCTCGGCGAAGAGAGCTACCAGCATTACTGGCCGCGCGGGGTCGCGCTCGTCATTGCGCCGTGGAATTTCCCGATCGCGATTCTCGGCGGCATGGTCTCGGCCGCGCTGGTCACGGGCAACACGGTCATCATGAAGCCGGCCGAGCCCTCTTCCATCACCGGGGCGCTCTTGATGGAAATATTCGAGGAAGCGGGTGTGCCGCCAGGCGTGCTCAACTACCTGCCGGGCCACGGCTCCGTCATCGGGCAGCACCTGGTTGATCACCCTGAGGTCGTGATGATCGCCTTTACCGGTTCGCGCGAAGTCGGCCTGCGCATTTGGGAATCCGCCGGCAAAACGCTCCCCGGGCAACGGGAGTTGAAGCGCGTCGTTTGCGAGATGGGTGGCAAGAACGGCATCATTGTCGATTCGGACGCCGACCTCGATGAGACGATCGTCGATTCGATCTATTCCGCTTTCGGTTACCAGGGACAGAAATGTTCCGCGCTCTCACGGCTCATTGTGCTCGAAGAAAACTACGATCGCGTGATGGCGCGCCTCCTGGCCGCGGCAGCGAGCTTGCGCGTCGGCAATCCGGAGAATCCTGGCATCACTGTCGGTCCGGTGATCGACGAGCGGGCTTACAAACGGATCCTCGAGATGATCGAAATTGGAAAGAAAGAAGCGACACTCGCCTTCCAGGCAAAGGATGTGCCTAACGAGGGGTATTTCATCCCGCCGACCATCTTCGCGGAGGTCAAACCGAGTGCCCGGATCGCGCGCGAAGAAATCTTCGGTCCGGTTTTGAGCGTGATCAAAGTGCGCGACCTCGACGAAGCGATCGAGGTGGCTAACGGCACCGATTACGCGCTGACGGCCGGCTTCTTCTCGCGCAGCCCGGCGAATATCGAGCGGATCAAAGCCGAACTCGTCGCGGGCAATGTCTATATCAACCGTTCCTGCACCGGCGCTGTCGTCGGGCGGCATCCCTTCGGCGGCTTCAAGATGAGCGGCGGTGGGACGAAGGCGGGCGGCGTCGATTACCTCCTCCAGTTCCTCATCCCGCGGATCGTGACCGAGAACATCATGCGCCACGGCTTCGCCCCCGAGGAAACGCCGCGCTACCGCGACGAGTTCCTCGTCAGGCGGCCCGGCTCGACCGTCGTTGAGAACGGGGCGCGGAAGGAATAGCGAGTCCGGTGTTCTGTCATCCCGATCCGGCGCAGCGCGGCGAGGGGCCTCGCAGTTGCAATCCGCGTTTTCAGCAGAGAGAAGACGCCGATTGCAGATGAGAGGTCCCTCGCCGTCTTTGCGGCTCGGGATGACAAGCAGAGACGGACCGCGGATCGCGTATCCTCAACAGCCGGATGACCTCGCGAATCATGATCGGATGGGCCAGCCGAGACGAGCGTCACGAAAGCGAGCACGGCCGTCTCGAGACCAAAGGTGCGGCTGGCATCGGCCCGCAGGACCTCGCGGGCCAGCCGGCTGAACACGGCTCTCGGCGGATCGGGGTAGCCGCTGCCGAAGGGCGAATTGTCTCCACGGCTGGGCTGGAATTGGAATGCCGCGGGCACGAACTGCCGCGCCGGTTTGGGTCGTCGTAACGGGACAACCACTTGACCGATTCAATGTCATGATTGGGTTTCATCTGTTTTCCTTGCGAAATGGAGACTTCCGAAGAGAGCGGATGCCCGCGACGGGCCATCCGAGTTTCCGCCGAGAGTGGTGCCACAAAAAGAACGCGCGTCGGAGCGAAGCCGGAAGTCGGCCACGCAACGCTGCGCGTGAATCGATAGCATTTCAGCTCAATTTATACTCGCACTGTAGAACGTCCAGCGGGTCACCTCATAGAGTCGATCTTGGAAGAAAATAGCGGGCTAACCCCAGCGATCCCTCGGTAATACCTCTTCCAGAGGATCCGTGCTGACGGGTAATGATGTCATGATTGGTGGTTTCATCGTCAGCGGCCAGGCGCGGATTCTAGGACGAGCCCTGGGGCCGAGCTTGAGTGGTTTTGTGTCGGCAGAGCGTTAAGCGATCCAACCATGGAGATCTACGATCAGAGCGGGGCATCTGCTGGCTTTCAACAATGACTGGCAGACCGATCAGCTTTTGAAATCGTCGCAACCGGCGCCGTCCCAAGCGATTCGCGCGAATCCGCGGCGGTGTTGGACCTACGGAATGCGCCTACACCATCGTGGTGCGAGGCGCGGGAAACACGACGGGAATCGCCTTGGTCGAAGCCTATATCCCGGGGACGCCGTAGCCGGGCTTCCACGTGCTCAGGGGAGGATCCCCCGCGGTGAGGATTGAATCCGAGAGCCGCAAATCCTCGATTCCAAGAAATTTCAGCGGGTTTCAACGTCCGGGCGCCGCTGGATCGGAACCTGCTAGCAACGGGATTAAGAATCGCTTGCGCGCAGATGAACCATCGAATCCTGTCCCTTCTGACTACGGCACTCGTTGCCGCCTTCGCGGTCCACGCGAAAGCGGACACGATTGACTACACCGCGTCGGTTCAACTCACGACGGACCATAGCGTTGAGGCCCCGAACGACAAGGGAGCTGAGGCCTATTTCAGTGATTCAGGGAGCGCCACCCTGCCCTTTTTCGATCCGGCACAGGGGGAGCTGACCGAGGTTACGGTCCATGTCCTGACGACCTCGCCCACCTTCGCTGGGACGTTGACGTATGGACCTCTCAGCTCGCTCATGAGTGTTCAAATCACTCAAAACCACCAGCTCGTTTACGGACTTTCGAATGGAGCGCCGGGAGCCTCCGGGACCGTTCACGGCGTGACGGATTTTACGGTCCCTTTGACCAGTTCGACTGGCGGTTCCACCGAGGTGACGACCGATCCGGCTCAAATTGATAGCACGGTTACCTTCACATCCCAGACCGATTTGAACGCCTTTATCGCCAGTTCGGGGAAATTTTCGGTCAATGCAAGTGTTAATAGCCACTTTCAACTTCCAGCGACAACTATCGCACTGAATCTCGCGGGCTCGGGGATCTGTCCGGTTCAGGTCGCTGTCACTTTTACCTATTTCGCATCGGCGCCGACTCCGACACCCAGCCCAGCGCCCACCCCGACCCCAGCTTCGACGCCGGACCCCCCGCGCCTCTCTGGAATGACTATTGTGACAGCACCATCTGGTGCAATCGTGGCTCCTTTGACGACGGGTTCCCTCTACGATCTAAAGGACACCTTGTCGGTTCGGGCGGACCCCATCTCGGAGGTGAAAAGTGTGGTATTCAAGTTAGATGGCGTAGCCATTCGAACGGAGAATTCCGCACCGTACAGTGTGGCCGGTGACGTGAATGGTGTCTACGCGGCTTGGAAGCCAACTGTGGGTAATCACACGCTGATTGCGACTCCCTATAGCGCGACGAACGGCGGAGGAACAGCGGGAACGGCTGTTAGTGTAGCTTTTGTCGTGGTCGACAACACCGTCACCCCCACACCGACGCCGACGCCCACGCCGACTCCGCAGCCGACGCCGACTCCCCAGCCGACACCGACACCAACCCCAAAGCCGACACCGACACCAACCCCAAAGCCGACACCGACACCAACCCCAAAGCCGACACCGACACCA
>JBBSLW010000105.1:0-9361 GCA_038233495.1 Chthoniobacterales bacterium
AGCGTCCCAAAAATTTGCCATGCCCGATAACGATCTACGCCACCGAATCAAAGAGATGCTGGTCAAAAACCTGATGCTGCAGACGCCAGCCGATCAGATCACCGATGAACTTCCCCTCTTCGGCCCGGGTGGCCTCGGCCTGGACTCGATCGACGCGCTCGAGCTCGTCGTCAGCAGGGACAAAACCTTCGGCGTCGGCGTGCCCAATTCCGAAGTCGCCGCCAAGGCGCTCCAGACTGTGAACTCGATGCACGATTACATCATCGAGAAGCTCGAACGCCCCGCAGCTTAGGCTTCGGTTTCAGCGAGGTTGATGGCGTCGATCAGTTGCCGATAACGCCCAAAAGCCGTCCGATGCGGCGTGAGAACGATGCGCGGCAAATGCGCGATCTCGGGTTGGTTCTGCTCCTGCGGCAAAGGCCCGGTCTGCTCGATTTCCCCTTTGCGGAGCAAGTCCGCAAATTCCCGATTTAATTCCGTTAGGGCCTTTTTCGTCAACGCTTTGTCGATTCGGATGACGAGTTGCGAACCGACCCAGCGCGAAGAGACGTAGTTCTTGTAGAAGCCCAGAATCTCCGCAATCCCATCCTCGACCGTGTGCGCGATTTTGATGAAGTGGAAGTCTTCCGCCGAGATCAACCCCTGCTTGAGCAGGTGATCGGTGAGGAAACGCATCCAGGTTTCCCAGTAGCTGCCATCCGCCCGATCGATCAGGACGATCGGGATGATGAGCGCCTTGCCCGTCTGCATGAGGGTGAGCGCCTCGAACCCTTCATCCATCGTCCCGAAGCCGCCGGGAAAAAGTGCGAAGGCGTTCGTCTCCTTCACGAAGTTCAGTTTGCGGGTGAAGAAATAATTGAAATTGATCAGTTTCTGATCGCCGAGGATCACCTCGTTCGCGCGCTGCTCGAAGGGCAGACGAATATTGAGCCCGAAACTGTTTTCGCGGCCCGCGCCGCGTTGCGCCGCGCCCATGATGCCGTCGCCGCCGCCGGTGATCACCATGTAATCGTGCGTCACCATCTGGCGGCCAAATTCCTCCGCCAACGACGCGTCCGGATCCGTCGCCGCCGTCCGGGCGGAGCCGAAGACAACCACTTTGCGCACGTCGCGGTAAGGCGCGAAAATCTTCGCCGCGTAACGCAGCTCCTTGAGCGAGCGATTCATCAGCTTGAGGTCGCCGGTGCCCATTTTGTCGCGCGCCATCTTGAGCGCGGTCACGATCAATTCCTCGATCAGCTCGGGGGATTTCTCCGCCCCCCAGTCGGCGACGAGGTCGCGCACGCGCTTCTCGAATTCGGGCCCGATGTTTGAGCTGCGACGAGCGGGCTGATCCTGAATCGCGCTGCCGGTAAAATCTTCCACGGGTGCAATTGAGCGACTTCCGCGCCAGCGAACAATGAAAAACTGAAAGCGTTAGGCAGATTTCAGGTCGGCGAGGATTTCGGGCATGTGCCGGATGGGCAGGGAATAGTGTCCCTCGCCCTCGACCAGGCGGAGCTCGACCCGCGAGAGGCGCTGGCCTAACGAGCGGGCCAGTTCCCAGTGAAAACTGCGATCCTTCTTTCCGTGCCAGAGCCGGACCGGCGGGCGAATTTCCTCGAGCCGAAATCCCCAGGGCTGCGCGTAGATCTCCGCATCGATCATGAGGCCGTCGGCCGAGGCGCGCCAGGCCTGGCGCTGGCTTTCGAAGCAGGCGTCAAAGGCGGCGATGTCGCGCATCACGCTGGCGTCGCAGGGCTCGAGCAACTTGAGGAGCAGCGGCCGGAAACGAATCGGCACCTTGATCGAGAGCAAAGGCCGCACGGCGTGAAAGGAGAAGCGCAGCAGCTCGCGTTGGCGCGGATAAAAAAAGAGAAGCCAGCGATAAAGGCGAAGCAGGCCCTCGCGAGTGGGTAGCTCGGAAAGCGGCGGCGCGCCGCTCACGACCGCGACCGCTTCGACGCGCTCCGGCAACGCCCAGGCCGCCGCCAGCGTGTAGGGCGCGCCGCCGGAAATACCGAGGATGCGGAACGCATCGATTCCCATCCGATCGGCCAGCTCCGCGAGCAGCGGCGGCCAATCGAGCAGCTTCCTTTCAGGTTGAAGCGACGAGTCCCGGATGCCTGGGCGATCCGGCGAGATGATCCGCAGGTCGAGCTCGCGCGCCGCGGTGTCGGTCAGCTCGGCCATGGTGCGCGAGCTCGGCCAGCCGTGACAAAAAAAGACCGGCGCTCCGCCGGGCGCGCCGTATTCGGAGACGGCGACCGACCCGCCGTTCGCCAGGAGGACGGTAGAAGTAGAGACGTTCGGCGTCATCGATGAGCCCATCATTATGCCTGCATGATCGCATTCCTGCCTGAGATTCCGCTCACGATCTCGCGCCTGCTCCGGGACTCTGCCCACGAGAAAACGTCTCCCTCATTGGACGACAGCAAAGCGGCGGGCTAATTTCAGCGCCTCGCACTTCGCCATGCCACAATTTTCCTACCGCGCGCGCAATTCCCAGGGCGAACTCGTCGAGGGCGTGCTCAACGTCACCGATCGCTCGGTTGCGATTCGCCAGATCGAGCTGCAAAACTGCACGCCGATCCGCGTCCTCGCGCTGGCCACGGAACCGGAAGTGCTCAATGGCAAACCGCTTGCGCCAACCGCGCCGCCGACCCAAAACCTGAAGGTGCCGCACGGTCAGTTGCTCATCTTTACCGAGCAGCTCGGCCATCTTTTGCAGGCCGGGATGACGCTCGATGAAAGCCTCGGCGTGCTCGAGAAGCGGTTGAAACATCCGCGCGTCCAGCAGATGACGCGTGCGCTGCACCAATCGCTGATCGATGGCCGCAGCTTTTCGCAGGCGCTGCGCGATTTCCCCCGCATCTTCCCCGCGCTTTACGTCAACATGGTCGGCGCGGGCGAAGCGAGCGGTGCGCTGCCCGATATTTTGTCGCGCCTCGTCGCGCATTTGATGCAGGAGAAAAATCTCCGCGACCGCGTCCAGCAGGCCTTGATTTACCCGGCCTTCCTCGCCTTCGCCGGAGGGGCGCTCATCGTCATTTTCATCACCTTCATGGTGCCGCAGTTGACGAATTTCATGGCGCAAACCGGCGGCTCGCTCCCGCTCCCGACGCGCGTCCTGCTCACGGCGAATTATTTGATCACCACTTACTGGTGGGTCGCGCTCCTCGCGGTAGTCGCCGGGATGGCCGGCTTCCGGGCCTTTGTCCGAAGCGAGGAAGGGCGCATGACCTGGGACCGTTTCCGGCTTTACATCCCGGGCTACGGCCGAATCCGCCGGCACCAGTATTACGCGCAGTTCTCGCGCACGCTCGGGACGTTGATGGAGAACGGCATCCCGCTGCTCAAGGCGCTCGACCTCGTGACGGAAATCGCGGCGAACAAATATGTCGAGGCGAAGCTGCGCGAGGTGCGCCGCTCCGTGATCGATGGCGCCAACCTCTCGAGCGCGCTGGCCAAGGAGCAACTTTTCCCCGAGCTCTTCACCGACATGATGGCGGTCGGCGAACAAACCGGGCACTTCGCACGCACCATGCAAACGATCGCGGATGTCTACGAGCGCGAACTCGATCGGACCGTGAATGTGATCTCGGCTTTGATCCCGCCGGTCATCATTGTCCTGATCGCAATTGTGGTTGGATTCGTGGTTTACAGCATTCTCTCCGCCGTCTTCGAGATGACGCACAGTTTGCAGGTGCGCCCGCAGTAATCTAATCTCGCCGCGAGATGCTCTTTCGCTGCACGGTCTTTGCGCTTTGCCTGCTCGCGCTCAATGCCGCGCGCGGCCAGCAGGCCTTGCCGCCCGAGGGGATGCAGGTTCTCCGGCCGAGCCAGTCAGCCGAGGCCGCGCCGGAAAGTGCCTGGCTCGATCTGCGGCAGAACAATCCCGCCCACACCAAGATCCAGGCCGCGCCCTTCTGGGTGGAATCGGTTTCCTTCGCCCCGGGCAAAGTGACGGCCGGGGTCCCGGCGAAAAGCGTCTTCCGTCTGCGCCTGACCCGGCCTAACGACGACTGCCAGATCCTCCTCTTTCGCCTCTACTTCGATGACCAGCCCAATGCGCAACCGGAGCTGATCGCCTGGGATGAATCCGGCTCGCAGCTCCTCCGTTCCGGGTCGTTAGGCCAAAAAACCGGACTCGCGACTTCCTCGAACACGGTCGTGCCGATGATCGGCGTGACCGCGATCGACATCGAGGTACCGGGCGACGGACGCTCCATCCGCGGCGCCTATCTCGATTGGATGAAGACGAGCCAGGTGATGCGGCCGATGCATGCCGAGCAGCAAAAATTGATGGCGGATCCATTTGGCGGCCCGGCCGCGCTCAAGGCGGGCGAAGACGACGCGGAGGTTTTCGGCACGGTGACCGCGCCGCTGACTGCGGAAACGATCCCGATCGGGGCGGCGATGGAGAACGGCGCCGCCTTCCAGTTCGGGCTCGAGGCGCAACCCTTGATGGCGCTCCTCACCTTCGAGGTGGCGAGCCCGCAGATCGAGGCGCCCCCGGAGATTTACGTGAATGGCGAGAGCGTCGGAGCCGGCACCCTGATTCTGCCCGACCTGGCCGACCCGGCCTATCGCGGGCTTTCGCTTTCGCTCCTGCGCACGATGCAATTTCAATACACCGGCTGGGTGCGGGTGCAGAAGATCGTGCCGGCCTCGATCTTGAAGGCCGGTACGAATGATGTGATCATTCTGGCAGGCGCCGGAACTTCCGCTTCGGCTATCAGGGAAACGCAGATCCAGCTAAAGTACCTCTGGGACAAATCGGATTATCTGCTCGAGCCGCTGAAGTAGCCCCGCCGCCTCTTATTTATGCGCAAAAAACAAAGTGCTTTCACCCTCCTCGAGATCATGATCGTGGTCGCGATCATCGGGCTCCTGCTCAGTGCCGCGATCTACAAAATGGCGCCCGCCCTCGACGTCGCCAAGGGGACGAAGGTTCGGGCCGACGTTTCGTCCTACCGGACCAGCCTCCTCACCTACTCGAGCATGAACGGATTTTATCCGACGACCGAGCAAGGCTTGAGCGCGCTCGTGACCCGGCCGGACTCCGAGCCGGCTCCCTCTTCCTGGCGCCCGTTGATGGAAGAACTGCAGAAAGATCCCTGGGGCTCGGATTATATTTATCGCTCGCCCGGCCAGAAAAATCAGAGCGGCTATGATCTCTTCTCCGCCGGTCCGGATCGCAAACCGGACACCGCGGATGACGACTGGGGCCGCTAAGCGCGGCGCTCGTTAGGCTGGCCGACCCTACGGCTGGGCCAACTCCGAATCGTCCTCATCCCCCGGCGGCTGGACATTCGGCTGCTGCACCGCCTGCTGCTGCGGGCCGCCGCGCCGGCGGATGGTCGGGCGGACGTGCGGCGGCGGAGTGGGAATCTGCGGAACCGCCATCGGCCGGATCGGAGTGGGCGCGCCGTTTGGCCGGCTGGTGTTGACCGTCGGCCGGCCCGGAATGGGTTGCGGCTGCGGAATCTGCGGCGCAGGCGGGACCGGATTTTGAATCGCCTGGCTGAGGAGCGCTTCGTTAAAAGTGAGGGTGCCGAATTGGCCCTCCTTCTCGATCGTGACTTTGGTTTCGCCGACCCGGTCGGACCACTGAATGTTGGAGACGGAATAGCCCTCGACCGTTTCTTTCGTGTTCAGGTACAACTTCAGGTTTTTGTCGACGGTCGACGCGATCGTGACGAAATCCCCATCCGTGGAATGCGCGGCGTTGGCGACATAAAGATCCTTCGCGAAATCGGGCTTGCCGACGACCGGGGCGTTGGCGGTGGCGACGGCAAAGGGCGACCGCTTCACCATCGGCTGATAATGCGCGAAGGGCTCGGTCTTCGGCAGGTCGTCCTTCGCCCAGGCCGTCGTCGTTAGGCCAAGAAGCGGCCAGGTGAAGAAATGAACCAGGGTTTTCGTTTTCATCATTTCTTGCCGGTACCCGCAAACCATTTTGCGATCTTGAACCGGCCTTTCATGACCGTCGGGTCGTTTGAGTCGACCATCAAGTTGACCGTTTCGAAAACCGTAAAGGCCTCCGGTTTTTGCGTGTCGTAAAGCAAATGGACAAGCGGTTCCCAGCCGCTTTTCGTCTCGAAAGTGGCCGAGACCGACTGGCGCAAAGGCGTGTTCTCGACCGGGCCGATCTGCGGGTTTTCCAGCTCGATGTTGTATTTCCCGGCCACTCCCTGGACCTGGGTGAGGAGCGAGGAAGCTTCGGCCGGGCCCTTTAATTTCGGCTGATTTTTCTTCAGCCAGTCGGCCCGTTTCTTCCACATCTTCTCATCCTCAAGATAGATTTTCTGCGCGGTCCGCGCCGCCCGTTGCTCCGCGTACGCCGTTCGCGCGCCGACGCTCATCCCGAGGAGTGCGCTCCAGATGAAGAGATTGGCGAGGAGGAAAACGACGGCGGTCATGGCGAAGACGAGAATGCGCTCCCGCTGGTTCATTCGGGCGAGCCAGGCCGCGATCATTTGATTTTTCCCTCCAGCCGGAATTGTGCGTGGTCGTTAGGCAGGATGCGCGGGGTGCCGAGATTGAAGGCGAAGTTCTGGAGCCCGGGATGCTTTTTCACCTTCTCGGCAAACTGGTAGGCGAGCGCGGCGGAAGGCGCCTCGCCCTGCACGGAAATATTGCGCGCGGTCTGATCGTAAACCGTGATCCGCACCTCGGGGTTGGGCAGGCTCTCGAAGAGATTAAAAAGGACCTCGATCGGGTAATATTGCGGATCGATCGCGGGCGAGAGCGCTTTCCAGTCGGTCTCGGTTTGCTTCACGAAATCAACCTTCGGCTCGTCGCGCGCGATCTTCTTTTTCAACTGGCCGACCTGGAAGCGGATGATCACGACATAGAGCGCGAAGAGGAGAAAGATCGCGGCGTAGGCGCCGCCGGCCCAGAGGAGGCGTTTCTTCCATTCCTTGTGCCTAACGAGCGTGGCGCGCTGTTTCCGCCAGAGCTCGGGCGTGAGGTCGAGCTTGACCGCGGAAGGCGGGGTCTCCGCGCGCATCAGGTCGGGCCGCTGAGAGAAGACGCGCTCGATCGTGTCGCGCAGGGCGAGGCAATTTTCGTCGAGCAGCACCTTTGGGAAACTGGTGTCGATCCCCTGGAGCTCGGCGCTCAGGGTCATTTGCGGGAGGTCTCGTTGCAAGCGCTCCGGCTCGCTCGAGTCGAGGGTGCGAGTGAGGCTCAGTTTGCCGTTCTCGCTGATCGCCGAGACCAGTTTTTCGCCCTCGCGATAAATGATGAGCGCAGAATTCCGGGCGGCGTGCGTGGCGGCGCGTTGCGCGGCGTAGACCGTGACCTGGCGCGGAATGTGGCCGCGATTCAGGAGCGGCAGGGCCAGCTCGTTCAGCCGCGCGTTATGGACCGCAATCGAGGACACGATGCTCTCGTTCTCGCCCTTGGTGATGACTTCAAAATCGCTCGTCACTTCCTCCGGCGGATAGGGAAACGCCTTCTCCACCTGGAGCTGCACCATGTCGTCAAACTCCGCCGGATCGACCGTCCGCAGACGGAGACGCTGCGCCAGAATCACGTTGACCGGGAGGCCGAGCGTGATGTCGTCCCCGGCCTGGAGCAGGACCGCGGCCTCACTCAAGTCGGCGACTTTGCGCACTTCCCAGCTGCCGTTGGTGGCGAGTTTGCGGGCCAGATTCCAGCCCTGCTCGGTGGGCGTGATAAAAACGGATTCGGATGCCGGTTCGATATTACAATTCCTTCCAACGAATCATCTGAGCATTTGGGCCTTTCCGAATAATCATCTGGATGGTCCGCGTCGCTTTGCCGGATTTACCCACGCTAACGACCCGCACCACCGGGTCTTTGAACCCGATCAGGCCGGAAAGCTGCGCAAATTGCTCCGGAGAGAATCCGAGCGCAAGCCGAACCTGCTCAAGCGATTCAAAGACCGGGTCATCTTCCGTGCCGTCGATGCCATCCGGGCCGCGGCGGAGCTCGAGATAACGGTCAACAATCTGTTCGTTGAGGCCGGGCAACCCGAGCAGCACCCCGCGAGAAGCCCAGGCCAGGTCGACCGGTCCGGTGCTGTAAATGGTGAAGTCCTCTTCCCAGTTTGGCCGCGCGGTAAATTTCTCCCAGCCTTTCACGTCCTTCAGCTCTTCGATGCGCTTGAGGAGGCCGTTTCGTGGACGATAGCCGGGTTCAGTTTCCACGCCGTTCAAGTGCGGGAGATCATCCGGGTCCACATAATCTAGGAGCGCGTCGATCATACTGTCGCGCTCGTTCAGGTCGATGCCCTGCAATTCGAGATACTTGTCGAGGAGCTCGATCCGGACGGGATTTTCGCCCGAAAGAATCCAGTTCAGATGCAGACGACCTCCTTCGCCTACGATCCGGGCGTCGTAGGATTGATCCCGGGCTAACGAACGATGAAGCGCAATCGAACCCGAAGAGACATTCGGGTTCAGCGCCACCTCCGCGCCGGAGGTGGCCATCGCTTCCGCTTCCAGGACGCGGCTGCTTTCGCCGTTCAAGGTGAGGCGCGAATCGACGTCGAGCGTCCACGAGATGACGAGCGCGCTAAGCAGAAAAAGCGCCCAGAGCGCGAGGAGCACAGCGGCCCCGGAAGATTGGGTGCGGGCAGGAATTCGCATCGGGTTTAAAGCGGCGTGCGCCGCAGAGGCAGGATGGCTTCCCAGGGAACCGACCCGCCCATGCGCATGATCGTTAGGCGAACGAGATGCGGGAGCGTGCCGCGATCGGTCCAGCGATCGACCCAGGCATTCAGGCGCGGATCGAAATACCGGATCTCCAAGCTCTTGAGATCATTCAGCAACGGGATCCACTGCTTATTCTCGTCTACCGGGTTGCCGTCATCCTGCGACTCCCGCACGATGCCGAGTTCCATCGCGTTGCTCTTCTCCACCGGTCGCAAACGTAAGGTGACCGAATATTCGCCCGCCGCATAACGAGTGAGCAAGCCCGGCCCGGCCGAGCAGATCCAGGTCATCTCATCGCGGGAAATGCCTTCAAACTTGAACGGCTCGCCGAGCAGACTCCCCTGCCCCGCGGGCAGGTCCTGGAATTCTTCCGTGAGCATGCTGGCCAGCCCGGAATAGGCCGTATCCCGTTCGCTCAATTCCGTGGAGATCCGGACCGCGGTCAGGTTCGCGGCCACGAACCGATAAATCGCCAGCGCCATCATGCTCAGGATCGCGACCGCGAGCGTGATCTCGAGCAGGGTGAAGGCGAGTGACTTCCGCTCAGCCCGCACGGTAAACATAAAAAACGAGCTGCTTGCTCAGGGCCGTGCCGTCGCGCGACCATTCCGCGGTCAGAGTGACGCGGCTGATCCCGCTGATGATGGTGTTATCCCCCTCGAGCAATTCTTCCGGGACGCTTTTCTGGATCAGCC
>JBBSLW010000106.1:0-9203 GCA_038233495.1 Chthoniobacterales bacterium
CCCGGCTTCCTTCGCGGCCCGGACCTGCTCCGATCCGCGGACCATTTCCTTTAATTGCTCAAGCAGCTCGCCCTGCTCATCGATGAGCCGCTTCGAGTAGCCGACAAGGTCGACGAAGAGCACGTGGCCGATCTCGGCCCGGAGTTCTTGTTCGTTAGGCATGGAGCTCGCGCCGCGAGTACTGATAAGCGATTTCGGCCCGCAGAGCGAGGCGGGAATCTGGCGTCTCAGAAAATGCTCTTCTCAGATCAGGGCCAGCTCTTTACAACCGGAATCGAGGAGCACCCCACGAGGCACCCGAACGCAGTCTCCAGCCGAAACCCCTCGCCGACCTGCTCGCGGAGGAACTTGACGGCGCGGCCGGACCCGAGGCGACGGAGACCCGGGACGAAAAGCAGGAGCGGCTGCGCAAGATCAACCCGCAGCTCGCGGCCGAGGGAGAGAAAATTCACGCGCAGGACTGCGCCTCCTGCCACGAGCCGCGCGGCGAGTTCACGAGCAAAAACGGCGGCCACATCTACGGCACGATCCTCGCGCCGGAGGAGTAAGAGCAACTGCTCGAATTTCTCAAGACGCTCTGACGCGGGCGCTCCCGCCGCCATCGGGCTTGCGCTTTGGCACGGCGGAAGCTTATGATGGATCTCCGATGATCCAGGCTAATTGTCGGGCGCGGTTCACGGCGGCGGATTTCCAATTCATCGTGCGGACGCTGGGCCGTTCGCCTAACGACCAAGTCTCGCTCGTCGACCTGCTGAGCGATGCCGAGACGCGGGACGCGGTGCTCGATCATCCGCGCCTCGTCGAGGCGATTCTTTGCCAGGGCGGGCAGCTCTCGATCTCGTCCTCCTTCTACTTTTACGTCCTCGCCCGTCACGTCCTGCAGCGGGCCGGGATCGCCGATCGCAAACTCTGCGATTACATCGGCTCGCTCCTCGAGACCTTCTCCAGCGCCAACGGCCTGCGCCCGCCGCACGGCGAGGCCGATGGCGGCCGCCAATATCTTTCCGACATGCTGATCGCGCTGACCCACGCCAGCGCCGCGCAAAGCTTTCTCCTCCGCGCGCATGTCGGGAACTATTCGCTTTTCGTGAGCGGCATCTTCCACGAGAACGCCCAGCACCGGAGCCGGCGCGGCGCGCCCGATCTCGAGTTCTACGAGAAAATCGGGCGGACCAATTTCCAGCTCGTGGCCGGGCACTCGACCGCGCGCCGCTGCGAGCTGAACGACGTCTACGAGGAACTGGGCGAGCGTTTCCACGACGTCCGGCTCGCGCTCAATCGCCTCTCCGACGAGCTGCTCAATCTCGATGATGACCATAGTGGCTCGCTTCTGCTTTGAATGGGACTCACACAAAGATCACGAAGGCTTATGAAAAACCAATCCTTTGTGCCCTTCGTGGACTTCGTGTGAGAACTCATTGAGCACGCCATGAACGAAACGCTCTTCAGCCAGATCCAGCGCCTCTTCGAGCGCACCTATGCGCAGGTCGGGATCAACCTCGAGGATTGCCTGATCGATCAACGCCGCTGCCGCCAGCTCACGAAACTGGCCGGCGCCTCGGCGCGCGAGTTGAGCGAGCTGGCCCGCACCTTCCTCCGCACCGCCGACGACCAGCTCTACGTCGGGATTTATTATTCGCAGTGGCTGATCGAACAGCTCGAGGAACACGACCCGCGCGCCGGCCTCACGAATCACAACATCCGCTCGCTCATCATGTTCGTGGAGGAAATCAACCATGCCCTCCATGCCGCTCTCCAGTTCCGGAGCGGCGAGCGCCGGATCGCGAGCGAAGCGTTCGCGCGCGATCTCGAGCTGCAGGCGCGGGTCGACACTTACCTCGTGCTGCTTCTCTTCGTCGCCTTCTTTCGCAAGACCCAGCGCGTCTCGCGGACCGATCGCCGCTGGCTCCGCTTCCATCTTTTCGAGGCGCAAAACCCAGGCGCTTTCAAGGACGCCAACCTGCGCGGGCGTTACCTGGAGACGACCGAGCTGGCCGCCAGCTACACCCGTTTCCTCGACACCCTCAACGGCCTCCGCCGGGTCGAGGAAATCCGGACCTTCCGCGCCCTGGAATATTCGGCGAAAAAAACGCACATCCTCGCCCTGATGGATGCGCGTTCCTCCAAAGCCGCCCCGCCCAAGCCGTAACCGGCTTTCTCTGTCTGCTACCGCAGCCGCGCTACGCCGCGCGTTTTGGGATTTCCGCTGATCCGGAATAACGTGAGGACAAATTTATGAGCACTCCGACCACGACTACCGAAGAGAAACAAACCACCGCCTCCGGCAAAAACGCCGCGATCGAAGCGCGCGGCTTCGCGGCCAAAAGCGCGACCACCCCGCTCGAACCTTTCACCTTTGAACGGCGCGCCCTGCGTCCGAGCGATGTGCGGATCGAAATCCTTTACACCGGCGTCTGCCACTCCGATCTGCATCAGGCGCGGAACGACTGGAAGAACAGCCTTTATCCGATGGTCCCCGGGCACGAGATCGTGGGCCGCGTCACCGCGGTGGGCGAGAATGGGACCAAGTTTAAGGAAGGCGATCTCGCCGCGGTTGGGTGCATGGTCGATTCCTGCCAGGATTGCGCGAGCTGCGCCGAAGGTCTGGAGCAGTATTGCGAAAAGGGAATGACGGCCACCTACAACGGCAAGGACAAGGAGGGTGAGCCGACCTTTGGCGGCTACTCCGATTTCATCAACGTGACGGAAAACTTCGTCCTCCACGTCTCCGAGAAGCTCGACCTGAAAGCAGCCGCCCCGCTCCTCTGCGCCGGGGTCACGCTTTACTCGCCCCTGCGCCATTGGAAAGTCGGGCCGGGAATGAACGTCGGGATCATTGGGCTCGGCGGCCTCGGTCACATGGGAGTGAAATTCGCTCACGCGATGGGCGCGAAAGTCACAACGATCACCACCTCGCCGGGCAAGGAGGAGGACGCGCGCAAGCTCGGCGCGGATTCAGTCCTGATCTCGCGTGACGCGGCGGCGATGGAGAAGGCCAGGAATTCCTTCGACCTCCTCATCAACACCATCCCGGTGAACCACGATCTCAACCCCTACGTCGTCCTCCTCAAGCGCGACGGCACCATGGTGATCGTGGGCGCAATCGAGCCGATCACGCATCCGCTCGCGACCGCCCAGGTCGTGCTCGGCCGTAAAAGCATCGCCGGCTCCCTCATCGGCGGCATCGCCGAGACCCAGGAGATGCTCGATTTCTGCGCCGAGCACGGGATCGTCTCCGACGTGGAGATGATCGACATCCAGGAGATCAACGAAGCCTACGAGCGGATGCTGAAGAGCGACGTGAAATATCGCTTCGTGATCGACATGAAGTCGCTCAAGAAACAGGCCTAGCCAAGCAGGGCCGGGGGACGGGGAAAGAGTGCAACCCCGGTTGCGCGGGAAATTTTATGATCAAACACAAGGATCTCAATCATCCCGCTCAGCGGGAGGTGATCATCATCGGCGGCGGGATCGCGGGGCTTTCGGCTGCGATTTATCTCGGGCGCGCGGAACGCGACACGCTGGTCATCGATGCCGGCCATTCCATGGCGCGCTGGGAACCGGAGGTGCGCAATTACCTCGGCTTCCCCGACGGGGTGGGCGGCGAGCAGTTGCTCAAGTACGGCCGGCGGCAGGCGAAGTTTCACCAAGTGGCCTTCGCGAATGACGAGATCAAGAGCGTGGCGAAGCGGAAGCAAGGTTTCTTTTTGCGTGGGCGCCGCACGACTTACCGGACAAGTCGGCTTCTCATTGCGACCGGCATTTTTCATCTCCCGCCAAAGATACCCGGGGTGAAAGAGTGCCTCGGCCACAGCATGTTTTTCTGCAAGGATTGCGACGGCTACCGGGTGCGCGGGAAACGGATCGCGATCTGCGGGGCGAATAACGAGGCGGTCGAGTACGCGCTCGGGATGCTGCATTACTCGCCCTGCGTGGTCGTGGCGACGAACGCGGAGAAACCGCAGTGGAGCCGGAAGCACGCGGCCCTCCTCAAGGAGTACGAAATCCCGGTGCACCTCGAGAAGATCACCAGGGTGGATCATCGCGGCTGCCAGGTACGCGGGCTACGCCTGAAGGGCGGGACGGAGGTGAAGATTGATAACATCTTCACCACCCGGGGCGATATTTTTCACACCAAACTGGCGACGTCGTTAGGCGCGTGCCTCGATTCCGAGGGGCAGATCGAGGTGGATCAGTGCATGCGGACGAATGTGCCGCGCCTCTACTCCGCCGGTTGCGTGACCCCGGCCAATTGCCAGATGATCATCGCGGCCGGCCAGGGCGCGGCGGCGGCGCAGGCGATCAACCGCGACCTCTTCGAGGAGAGCATTGCGAACCATTCGCTCCGGCGTTTCCGCGAGGTACAGCTCGAGGAGGAAAAGACGTTGCCAGAGAAGTCGTAGGGCGCTGGAGGGACGGGCGCCGTCCCGTCAGATTGCTTTCGCGTTTTCGCCGAATCTTTTCGCCAGATCCTCGAGGTGTTCGTCCATGTATTTGGTCTGGCCGAAGACTCTCGTGAGGACGCGGAAGATCGGGTTCTTGAAAGTCGCCACCTCGGTCAGGACGACGCGCGAACCGCCTTCCACCGGCGAAATCTCGTAGCTCCACGAGCCGACGAACGGTCCGTCGTCATTATCCCCCATCGCGCGGACGAGGTGCCCGGGCGGCACGCTTTCCGTGGTCACGATCGTCATCGTCATCCCGCCCTTGAAAGTCTGCCTTGTGGTCTCCCGGCCCTTGCGTGGCGGGAGCATCTCCACCTTCTCGGTGTTGCGATTCCAATCCGCGATTTTCTGCACATCGGCGAGCACGGCGAAGACCGCCTCAGGCGGCTGCCGCAAAGTGATCGAGCGCGAGACCGTGGTCGTGGCCGGCAAGGCATACCCGGCCAGAAAGATCGCGCCGATCAGGACGGCGAGGGCCACGACGAGGTAGAGAATCCATTTCATCGGTCCCGAAATTCCCAGATCCGGCCGCGTCCGGCGAGCGTAAACTGTTTGCGCTCACGCCGCGCCGTTGAATTTATTTTTGTGTCTTTCCTCTTGAAATCTTCTGCCTGATACTGACTGTCAGATTCCCGTTTATGGACGCTCATTCACCCGTTTCGCACGCCACGCACGATTCGCATTCGCACGGTCACGGACCCGACCACCACGAACCGGGATTTTGGCAGAAATACGTTTTTTCGACCGACCACAAGGTCATCGGCCTGCAGTACCTCATCACCGGGCTGATCTTTTTGTTCCTCGGCTTTTGCCTGATGATGCTGATGCGCTGGCAACTGGCCTACCCCGGCAAGGCGCTCCCCGTCCTCGGCGACATGATCGGCCGCGTCCTCGGGCCGGGCGCGATGAACAACGGGGTCATGACGCCGGAGTTTTATAACTCGTTAGGCGCGATGCACGGCACGATCATGATCTTCCTCGGGATCGTGCCGGTCGCTTTCGCGGCCTTCGGCAATTTCGTCGTCCCCCTCCAGATCGGCGCGCCGGACATGACTTTCCCGAAGATCAACATGGCGAGCTACCAGGCGTTCTTCGTCGGCGGCATCATCATGCTGGTGAGCTTTTTCGTCCCGGGCGGCGCGGCCAAGGGGGGCTGGACTTCCTATACCCCGCTGGCCGATATCGCGGACAAGGGTCCGACCTACCACATCATTTTTAACGGGCAAACGCTCTGGCTGATCGCGTTCATCATGCTCATCACCTCGTCGTTGTTAGGCGCGGTCAATTTCATCGCCACCATCATCCAGCTCCGGGCCAAGGGTATGACCTGGATGCGGCTTCCATTCTTCGTCTGGGCGCAGTTCGTGACCGCGTTTCTTTTGCTCCTCGCTTTCCCGCCGCTCGAGTCCGCCATCGTCATGCAGTTGATGGATCGCGTCGCGGGCACGAGCTTCTTTCTCCCGAGCGGCCTGGTTGTGAACGGCGCGCAGGTCAGCATCAGCGGCGGCGGCAGCCCGTTGCTCTGGCAGCATCTTTTCTGGTTCCTCGGCCACCCGGAAGTTTACGTTTTGATTCTGCCGGGCATGGGGATCGTGGCCGAGATTCTGGCGAACAACACGCGCAAGCCGCTCTGGGGTTACAAATCGCTGGTTCTCTCGGTGCTGGTGCTCGGCTTTCTTTCCTTCATCGTCTGGGCGCATCACATGTGGCTGACCGGCATGGGCACGGTGGTGAGCGCGTTTTTCCAGACCACGACGATGATCATCTCGATTCCGTCGGTCATCATTCTGAGCGCGTTTTTCATCTCGCTCTGGGGCGGGTCGATTCGATTTACGGTCCCGATGCTTTTCGCGACCGCGTTTTTGCCGATGTTCGGAATCGGCGGCCTGACCGGCATTCCGCTCGCCTTCAACAGCGCCGATCTCTACCTGCACGACACCTATTACGTGATCGCGCACTTCCATTACATTGTCGCGCCGGGGACGATTTTCGCGCTCTTTGCCGGGATCTATTATTGGTTTCCAAAGGCGACGGGGAGAAAGATGAACGACTTCTGGGGGAAGGTGCATTTCTGGCCTTCGCTCATCTGCATGAACGCGATTTTCCTGCCCATGTTCCAGCAGGGCATGCTCGGAATGCATCGTCGCTGGTATGACGGTGGACAGGGCTGGAACTTGGCCGCGGAAAAGGTCTGGGGCTTGAGCGGCTTCCACTGGAACACGCCGATCTCGATCGCGGCCTGGGTCATGGGCCTGGCGCAAATTCCGTTCATCATCAATTTCTTCTGGAGCATCTGGCGGGGCGAAAAAGTCGGAGACAACCCGTGGGAAGCGACCACCCTGGAGTGGACCGCGCCCTCGCCCCCGCCGCACGGCAATTTCCTCGAGGCTCCCGTCGCTTATCGCGGTCCCTACGAATACAGCCTGCCGGGCCGGGCGAAGGATTACACGATGCAGACCGAACCGGTCCAGCCTAACGAACGGGCGGCGCACGAACCGACCATGTCGCTTGGCCATTGAGTGCGGTCTTTTTGGACAGGATTAACAGATTTTACCGGATGAAAAAAGACGAAGCACCGCCGCCAGAATTTTCCTCCTGTAAATCCTGTCTGATTTTCGCCTAGCGACTTTTTCGCAATGGAAATTCCTTACACAGTCACCGCCCGGCCCGACACCGGGCTCTGGAATGCAAAGGTCGGCATCTGGCTTTTCCTCGCCTCGGAAGTGATGCTCTTCGGCGGGCTTTTTTCCGCCTACATCTTCCTCCGGCTCGATGCCGACGCCGGGCATTGGCCGCACGGCCTGCTCAACGTGCCGGTCGGCACCTTCAATACCGCCGTCCTGATCGCGTCCTCGGTCACAGTGGTGCTGGCCTGGGCCTCGCTCAAGATGCGGCAATTCGCCCGCTACAAGATTTACATGGGGATCACGATCCTCTGCGGCGTCCTCTTTCTCTTCATCAAACTCTATTTCGAGTGGCCGCAGAAATTCGATCACTTCGGCGCTTACATTAAGCCGAGCGCACTCGAGAAGTACGAGCCGTATCTCGGGAACAAGCACCTCCTCTCTGCAGGTCTCCCGCCGCGGATCGAGATCACGGGCCACCTCCATAATCACGAGGCGCTGCACGACCCCAAAATCACCGAGTACGAAGTCGGGCTCGACCCGGTCTACACCGATCCGACCAACCCGAAGATGGACCGGCCGCATTTTCTCTACGTCCCGCCGACGGACAAGATCGCGCACATCGCGAAGGCCGACGTGCAGCGCGCGACCATGTTTGTGCCGTCGCACAGCACCTATTTCGCGACCTATTTTACGATCACCGGGCTGCACGGTTTGCACGTGCTCGGCGGCGTCCTCGTCTTTATCTATTTCTGGCTTCCGGCCGGGACGAAATTATATCGCCAGAATCCCGAGCATCTCGCAAATCGGGTTGAGGTGGCAGGGTTGTTCTGGCACTTTGTCGATCTGGTTTGGATCTTCGTTTTCCCGCTCTTCTACCTGCTCTAAAATCGCATGAATAATCCGCCTACCACCGAGCCGGTTGAGCACGAGACGGAGCATTACGCACATGATGTGAGCAAGCACGTCCGCGGCTACCTCGTGGTCGGCGCGACGCTTCTCGTCTTCACTGGGCTTACCGTTTTTCTTTCCTACGTCAATTTCGGCTCGGAGAAGGCGAACATCGCGGTCGCAATGGTGGTGGCGACTTTCAAGGCCGGCCTCGTCGCCTACATTTTCATGCATCTGTCGGCCGAGAAGAAACTGATCTACAGAGTGCTCCTCTTCACCGGGATCTTTGTTTTTGCGCTCTTCTGGCTAACTTATCTGGCCTGGTACGATCCAGTCGTTCACTAAATGTCGCTCAAAGGTTTCCACATCGTTTTCATCACCTTCTCGACCCTGCTCGCGTTTGGGATCGGGGCTTGGTGCCTCTGGGTTAACAGCATGGAGGCGACGACCGCCTACACGCTCGGGGCGATCTTTTCGTTTCTCGCCGCCGTCGCCCTGATCGTTTACGGCTGCTGGTTCTGGAGAAAAATGAAGCGGCTTCGTTTGATCTGATGAAAACAAAACTCATCGTCCTTTTCATGATCCTGCTCGCCTCGCCCACCGGCCAGGCGCTGGCCTGCGCGACCTGCATGGGCGCGCGGGATTCCAAGACGACCGCGCACATGGCGGTCGCGATCTGGGTCATGATCGGCGCAGTCATGGGCGTGCTCGGCGGGGTCGGCGCCTTCGGGATTCACCTCTGGCGGCATGCCGGCATTCCACTCGAGCCGCATGAAGAATTGATCGACGAAGACCTCGAGAAATATGATTAGCCTGGCTTTGATCAACAGCTTCCTCGGCCAGCCGCCGAACGCCTCTGAGCACGGCTACCAGATCGATCACATCATCGAGTTCAGCCATTGGTTCATGGGCGCGCTCTTTCTCGGGTGGTCGGCTTTTTTCCTTTATGTTCTTTGGCGTTTCCGGAGGCGGCGCAACCCGGTCGCGAGCCACGAAGGCGTGACCAGTGGCATCTCAACCCACCTGGAATTCGCGGTCGTCCTGATCGAGGCCGTGCTCCTCGTCGGCTTTGCGATTCCGCTCTGGGCGAAACGGGTCAACGCTTTTCCCGCGGACAAAGACGCGATTCTGGTCCACGCCATCGGCCAGCAGTTTAACTGGAACTTCCATCTCCCGGGACCGGACGGAGTTTTTGGCCGGCGCGATCTCGAACTGGAGAGCAACACGAATCCGCTTGGGCTCG
>JBBSLW010000107.1:0-9115 GCA_038233495.1 Chthoniobacterales bacterium
AGGCGTCGTTCTTTTCGCTGTTCCGGTTGAAGATCGCGAGGCTGGTGAACGTGCCCGCGGCTTTCAACTTTCGCCCCGGCAACTGGTCACGTTCTTGTCGCTCATCGTCTGGATCTCGAGGTCGTAGCTGTCTTCGCCCGTGATCGTGACGGTGACGTCGCCGTCGTTGCAGGCCACGCCGGTGCCGGTCTTGTCCTCGCCGGTGCCGTCATAGACCTGGTAGTTCGGTTTGCCCTGGTAACTGCCGAACTCGAAGACCGCATCCTTGTTGTAGTCGGCCGGTGAATCGGTCGCGTTGCTCGTGCGCAGGGTGAGCCCAACGGAGCCGCCGCTCGGGTCGTCGGTCTCGAATTTTTTCTCGAAGCCGCCGCTCTCGACCATGAGGGAAAAGGAATCGCCGACCGCGAGCGGAGCGGAGAAGGCGCGATAGGCGACGGCCTGCTCGAAGCCGGTGCCGTTCGCGAAAACGCCCCACGCTTTTCCGTGGTGCAGGATGCCGTTGACGTCGGGGTTGTTCTCGGGCGTGGCGACGTAGAAGCCGGAGTGGCGGTTCTCGTCCTTCCCGTCGGTCGTCATTTTCCATTCGCCGAATCCGCTCCCGCCATTTTTCCCGCTGTCGAAGCCGCCGTTGTAGGCTTCCTGGCTGGCGTCGTCCTCGGCTACGTTGGTTTGATCGCCCCTAACGAAGACGGCGAAGGAGAAAAGGGCGAGGCAAAGGATGACGGCGAATTTTTTTTATGATGGTGAGGCGAGACTTCAACCCTTGACCGCGCCGGAACTCAAGCCGGAAATGAGGAACCGGCTCAGGATGAGGAAGAGGCCAGCGACCGGAACGGACACGAGCAGGGCGCCGGCGGCGTAGAGGCCCCATTGCGTGCTCATGCTCGACTGAAACATTTTCAACCCGAGCGGGAGGGTGAAGATTTCCACATCCTGCAGGACGATCGCGGCCACGACGTATTCGTTCCACGCGGTCAGGAAAGAAAAGAGCGCGGTAATGACGAGCGCGGGCGCGGAGAGCGGGAGGATGACGAGTCGAAAAGATTGCCAGCGCGAGGCGCCGTCGATCCCAGCCGCTTCCTCGAGGGAGAGCGGGATGGTGTCGTAGTAGCCTTTCATTTGCCAGATGCAGAAGGGGAGCGCGGTCGCGGTGTAGATGATGATGACGCCGAGGTAGGAATTGATCAGGCTGAGCTTGATCAGGATGAGGTAGAGAGGCAGGAGCAACATCGTGGCCGGGAACATTTGAGTGACGAGGAGCCCATTGAGGGTGGAGCTGCGGCCGAGGAAACGAAAACGCGAGAGGGCGTAGGCGGCGGTGGAAGCGAGCGCCACGCCGGTCACGGTGACAGCGAGCGCGATGAGGGTGGAGTTGAGGAGCCAGCGCAGGAACGGCGTCTCGAACAGGAGGGTGTGAAAGTTCGCAAGGGTTGCGCCACGCGGGATGAGCGCGAGCGACGACGACAGTAACTGGTCGCCCGGCCGGAGCGCGATCGTGACCATGCGGCTGATCGGATAAAGCGCGAACAAGGTGAAGATGAGGAGCGCGAGATAGGTCAGCGCCATCCGCGTGGTGCGCGAGAACGAGGGGCGCACTTCCGCGACCCCGACCGGTGCCCGGCGCGACATCAGGCCGCGACTCCCTTGACCACGACCCGCATCCCGTCGGTCGAGACGATGGCGACGGGCGTTTCCGCGGTAATGAATTCGCCTTCCGTGACGACGTCGACGACGTGGCTCTCGAACTCCGCTTTCCCGCTCGGGCGCAGGATAGTGAGGGCGCGGCCCCGCATTCCCGGGGTGAGCGGTAACGGCGTCGCAAAGGAGCGCGGCGCGCCGGCCAGCGACGGCCCCGGCGGATTGGTCGTGGAAAGGATGAAGCGCCGGTAGAGGGTGGTCTGTGGCAGGTAACGCGCGAGGATCGCGATCAGGATGGCGGCGCCGATAAAGGTGAGAAACATATTGAGGAGCGGAGTTTTCAACATCTGCCCGGTCGGCCAGAGGTTCTGGCCCGGGTATCGATCGACCATCGCCCAAACGAGCGAGGCGAACATGAGCAGCACCCCGACGATCCCGAAGATAATCGTCGAGTGCCCGAAAAAGAAAACTTCCGCGAGGACGAAAATGACCCCGAGCACGAAAAGCGCGACCGCTTCCCAGCCAGCCAGGCCCGCGAAGTAGTGGCTCAGAAAAAAGAGCGCGAAACAGAGGATGGAAAGAATCCCGGCGATGCCGAACCCGGGGATCTTGAACTCGATGTAAGCCCCGAGGATTCCGCCTAACAACAGGAGCGGCGCGAGCGCGGTCAGCCAAAAGGCGAGGTGCTCGAAGCCGCTCGGCTCGAAGCGGAAGACGTCGCCTTTCAAGCCGGCCTTCTGCATCAGTTCCTCGATCGAGTCGGCGATGCCGTCGGCCAAAACCGGTCTGCCGTTGATCTTCTCGGTCGCTTCCTGCGCGTTGAGGGTGAGGAGCGTGCCTTTCGGGTGAATCACGCGGTCGCCCACTTTCACTTCCTTCTCCTTGCTCATGAACGCTTCGCCGAGGTCGGGGTTGTGGCCGTTGCGCAGCGCGGTCCCGCGGACGAGCGCCGACCAGTAGGAGATGGTTTTTTCTTTTTGCGTCTCGGGCAAATCCTGACCCGAGGCGAGGATCGGCGCGGCCGCCCCAATCGCGCTGACCGGCGCCATGTAAATGTGCCGGGTGGCGAGGGCGATGAGCGCGCCGGCCGAGCCGGCGTTCGAGTTCACCCAGGTGTAGGTCGGGATGGTGGCGTGATTGAGGATGCCGGTGATCTTTTCCGCGGAATCAAGCGCGCCGCCATAGGTATCCATCTCGAAGATGATTGCGGAGGCGCCGGCCCGCTCCGCCGCCTTCTCTGCCCGGCGAAGGAAGAGCGCGAGCGAGTTCGAAACCTCGCCCTGCAGCGGCACGACCACGACATCGCCCTTCGCGATCACGTCGCGCGCCTCGGCCGCGCCTAACGAGAACGCGGCGAGGAGCAGGATGAAGAGAAAACGGATTGCGTGGCGATGCATGACAAGATCATTTGGAGGCCCGAAGCCGCTGCGTTAATCTGGCATCGCTCCGGTTGGGTCACGAGGAAAAAACAGCGCGCATGGGAACCATCCCCACACAGGTCATCGAGCAGGTTGCGTCCGCGAACGACATCGTGGAGGTGATCGGCTCCTATTTCCCGCTCAAGCGCGCGGGCTCGACCTGGAAGGCGCTCTGCCCTTTTCACCAGGAAAAATCCCCTTCCTTCACGGTCAATCCCCAACGGCAGATCTTTAAATGCTTCGGCTGCGGCGAAGGCGGCGGGGTCCTCAAGTTCGTCGGGCTCTACGAGCACATCAGTTTCCCGGAGGCGGTCAAAAAGCTCGCGGCCCGGGCCGGCATCCCGGTGATCGAAGAACGCGGGAGCAACTCGGAGGACGATCGCCAGCACGAAGCGCGGCGCACTTTGCTCAAGCTGCACAGCGAAGCGGCGGAATGGTTTCACAGCAATCTCTTGAAACGCGAGTTCGCCGCCCCGGCGCGCGATTACCTGAAGAAGCGTGGCCTAACGAGCGCGATCGTAAAGTCGTGGCAGCTCGGCTACGCGCCGGAAAGCTGGGACGCCTTCTTGAAATGGGCGCTCGACCAAGGTTATCGGCGCGGGACGATTTTACAGAGCGGGCTGGTCAAGCTGCGCGACGAAGAGCGGCCGGAGAGCGAGGTCTACGATCGGTTCCGCGGCCGGCTCATGTTCCCGATCTGCAACGATGTCGGCGAAGTCATCGCCTTCAGCGGGCGCATCCTGACGAGCGAGACGGAGACCGCGAAATATCTCAACTCGCCGGAGACGCCGCTCTTTCGCAAAGGGAGCATCCTCTTCGGGCTGCAGAAGACCAAGCGCGGCCTGATCGAAGCCGATTGCGCAATCGTCTGCGAAGGCCAACTCGACCTGATCGCGCTCTACGAAGCCGGCCTGACGAATGTGGTTGCGCCGCAGGGGACCGCTTTCACCGAAGGCCAGGCGCGTATCCTGAAGCGCTACGTCAACGAGGTGGTGCTCTGTTTCGACGCCGATACCGCCGGGCAGAAAGCCGCCGAACGTTCGCTCGAGCCGCTCCTCGAGAACAACCTCGTGGTGCGCGTCGCGGAGATGCCCCCGGGGGAAGATCCCGACTCGTTAGTCCGAAAGGAAGGCGCGGAGAAGTTCGGCGCCCGCATCACCGCTGCCCGCGATTTCTTCGATTTCTGGATCGATCGCCAGGTGACCTCGACCGACCTCTCGAACCTGAACGCCAAGATGCAGATCGCCCGCCAGCTCGCGGAGACGGTCGCCCGCGTGCATGACCCGCTGATGCGCAACGAAGTGATCAGCAAAGTCGCCGCGCGTCTCGGGGTCGGTGCGGGCGATTTCGCGAACCTCCTCCCGAGGGCGCCGCGTTCCCGGACGCCGGAGGCCGCGCCCCGCACGGTCGCGCCCGCGCCCCGGCACGAGATCGCGATGCTTTGCCTGCTCGCCTTGCGCGACGCGGAGGCACGCAATTTTCTCCTCATCCAGGATTGGCCGGAAGTGGTCGCGGAAACGCCGGGCAGCGAGATGCTGGCGAAGATTCTCGGGAGCGAACTACGACCGGACGAGCCTGCTTCGCTCAATCTTTTCATGTCGTCGTTAGCCGCGAGCGAGCAGTCGCTCGTCTCGGGCTGGCTCCTGCAGAAGATCCCGCCTAACGGGGAGGAGGTCGCGCGCGACTGGTGGCAGGGGCTGCGGCAGCCCGCTTTGCGGCGGCGTTTGCAGGCTGCGCAGAGCCGTCTCAGGCTGCCTGGCCTGAGCGCGGGCGAAGAGGTCGCGCTCCAGAAACAAGTGGTTGACCTCCGTGGGCAACTCGACGACTTTTCACGGTTTTCGCCGTCCCACACGCTGGAGTCTTGAAATGGAGTGAGGGACGCGGCTAGCGCAGTTCCTGCTTTCTCGTATCTCTCAATCGAAAATCGCTTTGCCCAAGAAATCGAAAACCTCGCGGCCTGCCAAGAAACCGGCTAAGACGACTGCGCAAAAGCCCAAAGGGCGCGGCCGTCCTCCCAAGCCCAAGGCGAAAAAGACCGCCGCCAAAGTTGCCAAAGCGAAGCGCCCACGCCGCCCGCCCAAGGCCGTCTCCGCGAAGGCGAGCGCCCCGAAACGCGGACGAGGCCGGCCTCCCGGGAAAAAGCCGGCAGCACGTCCAGCCGCCCGGAAAGCGCCGGTGGGACATCACAACGGGGAACTTCCCGGCACGAATGGTGATTCCCCACCCGCGGTGGTCAGTAACACGCAGGCCCGCATCCGCGAGCTGATCAAGCTGGCCAAGGAACAGGGCTACCTCACTTTCGATGACCTGAACGAAGCGTTGCCGCCGGATCTGATCGATGCCGACGAGCTCGATGTCATCTTGATGCGGCTCCGCAAACTCGAAATTGACATCATCGAGGCTTCCGAAGTCGACCGTTACAAGGACGTCAAAAAAGATTCCGACGAGGACGAGGAAAAGCCCGAGCCGAAGCTCGACATTCTCGACGACCCGGTCCGGATGTATCTGAAGCAGATGGGACAGGTGCCGCTCCTGACCCGCGAGCAGGAAGTTGAAATTTCCAAGCGGATCGAGGAAGCGGAAGAGCGAGTCGCGGACCACATTCACCGTTTTGGTTTTGTCGCCCGCGCGCACCTCGAGCTGGCCGCGAAACTCGTTGAAGGCGGGGAGCGTTTCGATCGCGTGATCTTGGACAAGAAGATCGAGAGCCGCGAGCGTTACATGAAGTTGCTCCCGCGGCTTTGCAAAAAGGTGCAGCAAATGAGCACCGAACTGGCCCGCGAATTCGAGCACGTGACCCGCGGCGCTCACCGCGACAGCGCGAAGCTGAAGCACTTTGAGAAAGCGGTCGACAAGCTCCAAGTGCTTTACCCGCAGTTTTTCTTCAAACAGCGCGTGACGGAAGAGTTCGTCCACCTCGCCGACGACCACTACACCCTCCTCCGCAGCGTGCAGGAGGAGTTGAAGAAGCGGCCGAAACAACACGGGTCCAATCCCGTCGCCAAGCGGCTCCGGGAAATCGAAATGTCGCTCTGGCTTTCGCCGGCGGAATTCATCGAGCGCTATGAGGAGCTGCGTGGCTGGCTGCGCAAGGCGCTCCGGGCCAAAACCGAGATGATCGAGGCCAACCTGCGCCTCGTTATTTCCATCGCCAAGAAATACACCAACCGCGGCCTCTCCTTTCTCGATCTCATCCAGGAAGGCAACATGGGCCTGATGAAAGCGGTCGAGAAATTCGAATACCGCCGCGGCTATAAATTTTCGACTTACGCGACTTGGTGGATCCGGCAGGCCATCACCCGCTCGATCGCCGACCAGGCCCGCACCATTCGCATCCCGGTCCACATGATCGAGACGATCAACAAGCTGATGCGGGTGCAGAAGCAATTGCTCCAGGAATACGGCCGCGAGCCGACCCCGGAAGAAGTGGCCGAGGAAATCTTGCTCCCGGTCGACCGCGTTCGCGCCGTTCTGAAAATGGCGCAGCAACCGATCTCGCTCCAAGCCCCGGTGGGCGAGAGCGAAGAGACTAATTTCGGCGATTTCATCGAGGACAAATCAGCCGACAACCCGAGCGACATGACCGCGATCGCGCTCTTGAAAGAGAAGATCAGGGACGTCCTCGAGACTCTGACCGAACGCGAACGCCAGGTGCTGGAGCAGCGTTTTGGCCTGGTCGACGGCTACAGCCGGACGCTCGAGGAAGTAGGCCGGCAGTTCCGGGTGACGCGCGAACGCATTCGCCAGATCGAGGCGAAAGCGCTGCGCAAGATGCGGCACCCGACGAGAATTCGGCAGCTCGAGGGATTCCTCGAAGCTACCGATCTCCAAGTTGCCACGCTGACCCCGGGCTCGATCGCCTAACGAGGGCGACGATGCCGCACGGGATGATGGCCGTTGCGGTAAACCACGACGGGTCGCGAATAAACGACCGGCCGACGGTAAGCCACCGGGTAGTAGCCGTAGGACGCGTAAGAGGGCGCGTATCCATACGGATAACCGTATCCGTAACCATAACCGTAGGGCGCATAGTTGCACCCGTAGCCATAGCTCGAGTATCCGATCGGGAATCCGATGCCGATACCGACGCGCACTCCGGCCTCCGATTTGGGAGCGGCCGCAAAGGCTAACGCCCCGGCCACGGCTGCGATCAAAAGAATCTTTTTCCAACTCATAATCTCACCTCCTTTTTAAATGAAAGAACATGAATTAAGACGGCGGGGGCCGGAAAGTTATTCAGCGTTTTCTTTATTCCAAACCGGATAGCCCGTGACCGAAATATCGCGACCAATTTTCGCGAAGCTGACTCCGGTGAGCCGGGCGCCTGCCATCGTCGCTGCAACCCCCTTCCCTCCCACGGCCGGCACCGGGCCGCCGGTCAACAAAGGCGCGAGATAAAACTGCACCTTGTCGACACGGCGCGCGTCAAAGGCCTGGCCGAGCACGTCGCCCCCTCCCTCAATTAGCACGCTCGTGATCTCTTTTTTGCCGAGCTCGGCCAGGACTCGCGCGAGGCTTTTTTCGCGATAAACCAGGGTGCGCTCAGCGAAGCGATCGGTGAAAAGATGCGCCTCGCGCGGCAGCTTGCCCGAGCGTGAAAGGAGGATCCGCCACGGTTGTTTGGTGCCGCGAATTCCCCGTGTCGTGAGACGGGGATTATCCTGCCGCACCGTTTCCGCGCCGACCAGAATGGCGTCCACCTGCGCGCGAAGCTGCATCGCCTCCCGGCGCGCCGCGCGGCTGGTGAGCCATCGGTCTTCCCCGGGCGATCTTGTGAGGCGGCCGTCCAAGCTCATCCCGCATTTCGCGATCACAAATGGGCGTTTGGTTACGATCCATTTGTTGAAGGCTTCATTGAGCCGGCTGCATTCGGCCTCGAGCACTCCCGCCGTCACATCGATCCCAGCGGCCGATAAGTCACGGATCCCGCGCCCGCCATGCGCCGGGTTTGGATCGGTCGCTCCAATCACCACGCGGCCGATGCCCGATCTGACAATGGCCTCCGTGCAGGGCGGTGTCCGGCCGGTCGTCGAGCAAGGTTCCAAGGTGATAAAGAGCGTGGCAGAGCGGAGGGTTCGCTTGGGCGCGGCAGTGAGGCATTCGATCTCCGCATGAGGCAAACCGCTGGCGCGATGATAGCCGGTGGCAACAACGCGATTTCGCTGCACGAGCACGGCTCCGACCGAAGGATTTGGGCTGGCCGTGCCGGCCCCGCGTCGCGCTTCAATTAAGGCCGCGCGCATGAATTTTTCGTTCTTCGTTTCGGCCATCCAGCCACGGTAGCGATTGGGGAACCGCCCGCAATTGCGATTAGTGGTTACATTTTGACACAGGGACGACTATTTTTCACAGCTTTAGTTCACGACACTGGCATGTGAGCAGCTCTGAATGGCGCGTTGTCGCTTTCTTACGTTCAGATTACAATCGCTCCGAAAATTACATGCGCGAAAAGTTCCCTTCTTTTCGAGCGCTTATTCCCCCTAGATAATTTCTCATAAGCTCATCTTCCTGCTCCTTGGCGTTGCTGCTTCCGCAGCAGACGGCACCAGTCCACTCGATACCCCGCTCGTCCGGGCCCCTGATTTGAAATCTCCCACGGGCATGGCTGGATCGACCGGTCCGGCCGTGTTTCCCCATGAATTTCGCTCGATTGACGGCTCCGGAAACAATCCGATCGATCCCACTTTCGGCGCAACCAACACGCCGCTCCTGCGCGAAACCTCCATCGGTTACGCCGACGGTGTCGGCACTCCCGGCGGCGCGAACGAACCGAGCGCGCGGGAAATCAGCAACGGGTTTTTGCGCAGGATCACCTCGTTCCCTGCACGGTGCATGTTTCCGGTTACATCTGGCAATGGGGCCAGTTCATCGATCACGACATAGACCTGACGCCGGCGGTGAGCCCGGTGGAACTGTTCAACGTGCTCGTCCCGACGGGCGACCCCGATTTTGATCCGAATGGCACCGGCACCCAGACGATCGAGCTCGATCGCTCGCTTTACCAAATGATCAATGGCATTCGCCAGCAGGTGAACACCGACACCGCCTTCGTCGACGCC
>JBBSLW010000108.1:0-9056 GCA_038233495.1 Chthoniobacterales bacterium
ACCGTCGCCCCCGCTCGCACTTCCTTCAGGATCGCTATCTTCTCTTCATCACTGAATCGACTCTTCTTCATTTCGTTCTGCCTTTCTAAAGGCAGAACTACATTCATGTCATGTCCACTTTTCCGGGGTCAGGCCACACGAAGCGCTCGAAGTCGGGTCCGATGATCATCCCTGCCTTCGTGAACTTCGTGTCCTTCGTGTGAAATGAATCCCCTCCTCCTCGCGCTCGAAACCTCGTGTGACGAAACCGCGATCGCGCTCCTGCGCGGCCGCGAGTTGCTGGCCAGCGAAGTCGCCTCGCAGGTCGCGGCCCATCAACCTTATGGCGGAGTCGTCCCCGAAGTGGCCTCGCGCCATCATCTGCGCCACGCGCCCCGCCTGCTCGCGCGCGCCGTCGCGGACGCCGGAGTGTCGTTAGGCGAAGTGGATGCCTTCGCCGCCACGAGCGGGCCGGGGCTGGCCAGCTCGCTCATGATCGGCGCCTCCCTCGCCAAGGGCCTCGCCCTTGGTTTCGGGAAGCCGTATCTCGCGATCAATCATCTCGAAGGTCACCTTCTCTCGCCCTTTTTCGGCAGCACCGGCGGCGTCGAACCAAACCTCTCTCTCATCGTTAGCGGTGGTCACACCCTGCTCGTGGAAGTGAACAAGGTCGGCGACTACAAAGTCTTTGGGCGCACGGTCGATGACGCGGCCGGCGAAGCGTTCGATAAAGTTGGCAAAATGCTCGGGCTCGCCTATCCGGGCGGACCCGAGATCGAGCGTTGTTCGGAGGGCGGCGACCCGGCGCGATTCGATCTCCCGCGCAGCATGCTCCACTCGGGCGACGCCAATTTCAGCTTCAGCGGGCTGAAGACCGCCGTGCGCTATCTGCTGCCGAAGGTCGGGCCCGACGACCAGCGTGATCTCTGCGCCTCCTTCCAGCGCGCCGTGGTCGATGTACTCGTCGCGAAAACAATCACAGCGGCGCGCGGGTCGGGGCGTGCGCTCGTCACGGTGAGCGGGGGCGTGAGTTGCAACGGCGAGCTGCGCCGGCAGATGGCGGCCGGCTGTGAGCGCGCGGGGTTGGAGCTGCGTTTCGCGGAGAAGAATCTCTGCACCGACAACGCGGCCATGATTGCGTTCGCGGCCCAGCTTCACCTGGAGCGGGGCGAGTCCACGCCCCTGACGGCGGAGATCGATCCGAATCTTGCGCTCGTCTAGGTGAGCGCGAGATTCGGTAGGGCGAGACTCCGTCGAGCGAGGGAGCGCGTCGCAACAGGCGGAGTCGTCCCTCAGCTCGACGGAGTCTCGCCCTACCAACGAACGTTCGAATGGAGATCAGTATTCGCGTTCCAGGAGATAATTCGCCAGTGCGCGCAGCGTCTCGGCTTTCTTGCCTAACGGCCGGAGCGCTTCATGCGCCTGGCGCGTGAGCCGGCCCGCTTCCACCCGTGATTTCTCCAGCCCGAGCACGGCCGGATAAGTCGCTTTCTGCGCGGCCACATCTTTCCCGGCGCTCTTCCCGAGCTTCTCGCTCGTCTGCGTGACGTCGAGAATGTCATCGATCACCTGGAAAGCCAGGCCGAGCGCGCGGCCGAAATCACTCACCGCACTCAGTTGCGTCGGCGTCGCGTTCGCGCTCATCGCGCCGAGGCGCACCGAGGTGGTGAGCAAGGCGGCCGTTTTGTTCTCGTGAATGTAGCGGAGCTGCGCGCGATTGATCGGTTTCCCTTCGCCTTCCAGGTCGGCCACCTGCCCGGCGATCAGTTTGCGGCTGCCGGCGGCGAGCACGATCTCGCGAATGATTTCGCGCATGTCGTAGCGCGGCCAGCAATCCGCGGCGGCCGCAATTTCAAAGGCCACCGTGAGCAGGGCGTCGCCCGCCAGGACCGCGATCCCGTCCCCGTAAACCTTGTGACAGGTGGCGCGGCCGCGGCGGAAATCGTCGTTATCCATGCTCGGGAGATCATCGTGAATGAGCGAGTAGGTGTGGATGCACTCCACCGCGCAGGCCAGTGGCAGCGCGCTTTTCGTTAGGCCGCCGCAGGCCTCGGCCACGGCCAGGCAAAGGATGGGGCGGAGCCGTTTCCCGCCGGCAAAAAGCGAGTAGCGCATCGCCTCGTGGATCGTGGCCGGCTTCACCGTCGCCTTCGGAAGAAACCGGTCGAGCGCGCGGTCGACCTCTTTTTGGCGGGCAGCGAGATAGCGTTTCAAATCCACGGTGCCCGCGAATGTGGGAAGTCGCAGGCCGGTCCGCAACGCAAAAGATTGTCACACCAAGGACGCGAAGGGCACGACAATTACCTGGTCCCGCCTTTGTGCCCTTCGTGGCCGTGGTGTGAGAATTTCACCCGCCCACCGCCTGATAATGCCCGAGGCCGCGTTTCCACATCAGGTTGGCCGCGGCCCACATCGCGAGCGTCCAGCCGACCTGGATGGCGAGCGCGCCCCACATTTCCGCGCCGCTCAGGCGCCCCTGGAAGATCGCGATCGGGCAAAAGAGCTCGTAATAGAACGGGAGCCATTTCATCACCGCCTGGATCGCCGGCGGCATGATGTCGAGCGGGAACATCTGGCCGCCGAGGAAGTATTCGAAGCTGTAGACGATGAAAACGATGGTCGAGATCTCGAGAATCCAGAAGGCCATCATGGAGAGCGCGTAAGTCAGGAAAAACTGAATGAGCGCGGAGAGGACGAGCGAGACAAAGGCGACGAGCCAGGTGAGGGCGTCGTTAGGCCAGACGATGAAGCTCCGGAAATAAAAGAAGATGGCCGCGATCGGCAGAATCGTGACCGCGGTGTAGACGAGCCGGCCGCTCAGGAAAATGCTGAAGCGGTAGCCGAGATAATTGACCGGTTTGGTCAGGAAAGAATTAATCTGGCCCTCGCGAATGTCGGCCGCGATCTGCCATTCGTCCTCGGTCGGGGTGACGAGGTTGGTCACGAGGATGGTGAGCAGGTAATAATAGATCATCGAGCCGTAGTCGTAGCCGCGCATCCCGCCGCCGCTCTCTTTAAAGATGGCCCGCCAGAGAAAGATGGTGCCGACGAGCGGGATGATCCCGAAGATGGCGCGAAGGAGATAATTCCAGCGGTAAACGAAGGTGTTCTGGATCCCGAGGTTGAAGACCGTGAGATATTTTTGCGGCTGCATGGCTGGGCGAAGGCAGTAGAGCGCGGGCGCCCGATGTTGTCATCCCGAGCCGCGCAGTGGGCGAGGGATCTCTCCCATGGAATCCGCGTTTCCTGAGAGGACGAGGCGTCCAGAACCCTTGTGAGATCCCTCGCCGCGCTGCGCCGGCTCGGGATGACAATTCCGAGTCCTCCCCCGACGACGAAAATCACCAGCTCCGCGGCAGTTTCCGCATTTGCCGGTCCTGCCAGAGACTCATGAAAAGCAGGGCGCAGATCGCACCGATCAGCGCCATGAACATGTCTTTTTGCGTGTCCCAGACATCGCCTTGTGTGCCGAGGAAAGCCGAGGCCGCCTCGCCTGAGGCAAGCGCGGTCGCCCATTCCAAAAGTTCATAGAGCGCGCTGATGCCCATACAGATCAGGATCACGATGGCGATCCGCCAGCCGCTCGAGGAGACGACCCCCAGCCTAACGAAAAGCTCTCGCGCGACGAGGGCCGGGACGAAGCCCTGCATGAAATGGCCGAGCCGATCGAAGTGGTTCCGATGCCAGCCGAATTAGGGCTGGATCCAGTCGAAGAGCGGCACGAGCGCGTAGGTATAATGTCCGCCGACGCAGAGCAGCATGATGTGCAGCGCGATCAGGGTGTAGACCAGGGTGGTAAACCGAAAGTGGCTGTAGGTGAGGATGAGAAGGACCGCCCCGAGAATGCCCGGCGCCACTTCCAGCCACCAGGTGAGACGGTCATGCGGGCGCCAGGCGGACCAGGCAAAGACCAGCACCGTCAGGAAAAGCAGGAGAAGATGAAGCGGGGAAATACGGGTATTCATTTGGCCGGCTGCCGCGCAAGGTCCACCGCGAGGCGGATCGCGGCAATCATGCTGTCGGCCCGCGCGATTTCTTGCCCGGCGATCTCAAAAGCAGTCCCGTGGTCGGGGCTGGTGCGGGGAAAAGGCAACCCGAGCGTGACGTTTACTCCCTCGTGGAAGGCGTGGAGTTTGAGCGGGATCAATCCCTGGTCGTGATACATGCAGAGGACGGCATCGAATTCGCCCTCGACCGCGCGATGGAAGATCGTGTCGGGCGAGAACGGGCCGGAGAAGAGAAGTGACTCGTGACTGGTGACTGGTGAGTGGTGGTTCAGTTGCGTGACCGCGGGGACAATGATCTCCAATTCTTCCTGCCCGAGCGCGCCGGATTCACCGGCGTGGGGATTCAAGCCCGCGACTGCGATGCGCCGGCCCCCTCCGCGACGGGTAAGAAAATTCTCGAGGAGTAAACCGACGCGCACGATTTCGGCGGCGCGCAGTTGCTCGCTCACGCTGGCGAGCGGGATGTGCGTAGTGACGAGCGCGACGGTGAGGCCCGCGCCCGTGAGGAGCATGGCGAAATTTTCCACCCCGCAGCGCGCGGCGAAGAACTCGGTCTGGCCCGGAAACTCGAATCCGATCTCGTACATTCGCGCCTTGTGAATCGGGCCGGTCACGACGGCGTCGAGTTCCCCGGCGAGGGCGAGGCGGGCGGCTTCCTCCAATGCGCTCTGCGCGGCGCGGGCACTCTCCGGGGTGGGTTGGCCTAACGAATGGCCCTGAGCGTTGCCGACGATGCGATATTCCGCGTCCGGCAGTTTCCCCGAGCCAAGCGCCGCCCGGATGATTTCCGGTCCGATACCGGCGGGGTCGCCGAGGGTGATGCCGATGCGTGGACGCATGAGGCGCAATCTGAGCAGCAGCGCGTCCGGTGGCAACCCTGGACGCTACGCGCCCAGCGTTGACGAAAACCTAGAAGGTCTTGATGTAAGCCTTCGAGCGCAGGCTGGCGAGCCAGTGTTCCTGCAGCTGTTGCGCCTGTTCCTGGCGCAGCCGGCCCTCGATCTGGGCGCGCAGATCCTTGTCGAGCGGCTTCATGTCCCCACCCTGCCGTGCTTCCACTTTCAGGATGTAATGGTTCCCGCCGACGTCGACCACTTTGCTGATCTCGCCCGGCTTCATGCTGAAGGCGACGCGCGAAAGTTCCGGCGAGAGCGTTTTGTCATCGATCCAGCCCCAGTCGCCGCCGAGGTCGCGGGTGCTGTCTTCGGAATACATCTGCGCCATTTTATCGAAATCCGCGCCGGTGATGAGCTTCGCCCGGATCTCATCGGCCATCGATTCCTGGGCCGAGCCGCCGCCGGATTCGGGATGCCCGGGGATCATGATCATGCGCAGCTTGACCTGCGCTTTGCTTGAGAAAATCTCCTTATGCTGGCGATAATATTCCTCCACCTTGCCCGGCGGGATGAGCAGGTTCGACTTCACGTTTTTCGCCCGCATCGCCTGGACGATGATCTTCTGGCGTTCGAGATCGCGGAACTTCGACATCGTATATTTCTGCGACTCCATCGTCTTGATGAAGGCGTTGCGGTCGCCGCCGAAGTTTTCCTTGATCACGGCGTCGACGCGCTCGTCGATGAAGTGCGGCGGGATCTGGAGTTTGTCCTTTTCAAAAGCCTGGATGATGAGCTGGCGATCAATCAAATCCTGCAGGGCCGCCTTGCGCAGTTCGGTGATTTTCTTGACCAGTTCCTGGCCGGAATACTGCGCGCGCAGGACGCGCTCCCGCGGCTCGACCACTTCGCGCACTTCGGAGTAGGTGATGACCTTGTCGTTTACGACGGCGGCAATGCCATTGACCGATTCCGCGCCGCGGGTGGGCGAGGCGATCGCTGCCATCCCGAGGCAGGAAGAAACGAGCAGGGCCGCCATCGGGTAACGCCAAATGAAGTTCAAAGTTGCTTTAGCCATTGCAGTACCTCAGGGAGATTGAGATCGATTCTACCGGAAGTTAAGCGAGGAAATTTGCCACGGACAAGGATAAAGTCACCCCGTCGGGTCAGCATCAATTTCTCCTCGCGCACCTCGACCCGGCTGACGCGACCCCGGGCGGCGGAAAACTTGATTTCGCTGAGGAGGAGCAGGTTGTCAACCGCCGGCGGCCACTTGCCAAAGCGATCGCGCCAGTCTTTTCGCAGCCGTTGCAACTGCTCGGTCGTGGTGATCGCCGCGAGGTTGCGATAGGCCTGGATGCGCAGCGCCGCGTCGCTCAGGTAGAAGGTGGGCAGGAAAGCGGGGACCAGTTTCCCCGGGCCGGCGGCGAGAAACTCGCCCTCATTCGTCGCGATGAAATCGAGCCGGACCTCGACCTCCAGACGGGGCCGGAGCTTCTCGCCCTTGAGCTGGCCCACCGCCTGTTTCAAGAGCTGGCAATAAAGGTCGAATCCCACCGCCACGATGTGGCCGCTCTGCGCGGTGCCGAGAATGCTGCCCGCACCACGAATCTCGAGGTCGCGCATCGCAATGCGGAAGCCCGCGCCTAACGAATTGTATTGCTGGATGGCGTTGATCCGTTTCCGGGCCGCGCCTACCGTCATCATGTCGCGCGGCAGGAGCAGATAAGCATAAGCCTTGTGCTCGGCCCGGCCGACCCGGCCCCGCAGTTGATAGAGATCGGCCAGCCCGAAGCGATCCGCCCGGTCGATGATGATGGTGTTGGCGTTCGGAATATCGAGCCCGCTCTCGATGATCGTGGTGCAGACAAGCACGTCGATTTTCCCCGCCACGAATCGCTGCATGACGCCTTCCAGCTCGTCCGCATCCATCTGGCCGTGGCCAATATCGACCCGCGCGTCCGGGCAAAGTTCCGCTATCCGGTCGCGCGTTTTCTGGATCGACATGACGCGGTTATGCAGAAAATAAACCTGGCCCTGACGCTCGAGCTCGCGGTTGATCGCGTCCCGAATGATGCGCTCGTCGTAGCCGCAGATCACGGTCTCGACCGGCAACCGATTGAGCGGCGGGGTCTCGATCGTCGACATGTCCTTGACCCCGACTAACGACAAGTAAAGCGTGCGCGGGATCGGCGTGGCCGAGAGGGTGAGGACGTCGACCAGCTTGAAGAGCTCCTTGAATTTCTCCTTGTGCAACACCCCGAAGCGCTGCTCTTCATCGATCACGACGAGGCCGAGATCCTTGAAGATCACGTCACCGGAAATGAGGCGATGCGTGCCGACAACGACGTCGACGCTGCCCTCGCGGAGCTGCTCGAGCACCTTGCGCTGCTCGGCCGGCGAACGGAAGCGGCTCAGCATCTCGATCCGGACCGGGTAATCGAGCATCCGTTGGCGGAAGGTCTCGAAGTGCTGCTGCGCGAGGACGGTGGTCGGCGTGAGAATGGCGACTTGTTTGCCTTCCATCACGGTCTTGAACGCGGCCCGAATCGCCACCTCGGTTTTGCCGAAGCCGACATCGCCGCAGATCAGCCGATCCATCGAGCGCGCTTCCTCCATGTCGTGTTTCGTGTCCGCGATTGCTTTCAACTGATCGGGCGTCTCACGAAACGGAAATGAATGCTCGAACTCCACCTGCCATTTCGTATCGGGCCCAAAAGCGTGCCCGACCTGCGTCTCGCGCTCGGCCTGGAGCGCGAGCATTTTTCCCGCGTAATCGAAGATCGACGCGGCCGCGCTTTTCTTCGCGCGCGACCAGCGGGCATCGGCCAGCGAACTGAGCGGCGGCGATTTTTTCCCGACCCCGACGTAACGCGAAACCAGGAAGGCCTGCTCGAGCGGGACGTAGAGTCTCGCTTCCTCGGCAAACTCGATCACGAGCACTTCGCTCGTTTCCGGGCCGCCCATTTTTTGCAAACCCTGAAAACGGCCGATGCCGTTCTCGAGATGCACGACCAGTTCGCCTTCGTTCAGGTCGCTGAAGTCGATCTGGGAACGGTGCGTCCCGAATTTCGCGGTCCGCTGCAACCGCCGCCGGCCATGGGTAGGGGCTCGCCCGAAAAGTTCCGCGGCCGCGAGCACGACGAGATTTGCCGCCGGGAAACAAAAACCACGGGCAAGCGTTCCCTCGAGCAGATCGATTCCACCTAACGAGACCTTGGCCTCCCCCATGATCTCGCGAAAACGCTCGACCTCGCCTTCGGTCTGGAAATAGATCGCGATCCGCGCGCCGCTCTCGCGCCAGCGCGTGAGGCGGGCAAAAAACTGCTGCCGTTTCGCTTCCGCGATGATGAACTCGCCGGTGTCGAACTCGCCGATCTCGCAATCGACAAAGGCGCCGCTGAAGTCCTCGACTGCGTTGTCGTTCCCGCTCCAACCCTCGATGATTCGGACGTCGGCCCTGTCCTTCTCGTCCTCGTCCTCGATCAGGACTCGCAGATGTCCCGGGCCAATATAATCGCGGACCCTGCCCCGCTCGTCATCGGCCGCGCCTAACAAGAGCTCGACTTCGTTCAGGCTCCGGAGCGAAGTCTGGGTATCGAGCTCGAATTCGCGCAGCGACTCGATCTCGTCGCCGAAATATTCGGCCCGGATCGGGAGCGCCGCCTGCCAGGAATAAACATCCAGAATCCCGCCCCGGACCGCGAACTGCCCGCGCGTCGTAACTTGCGAGGCGCGCTCGTAACCCGCCGCGCCTAACGATTCGACAACCCGCTCGAGCGACTCGGCCGCGCCGCGCCTCAGACGCACCGCGGCTGCCTTGAGCGTGCCGCGTTTTGGCGCCGGCTGGTCGAGGCTGGCCTTCGTTGCGACGATGACGTGGTGCTGTTTGCTCTTCTCGACCCGGCTGAGGAGCGCGAGCCGCTCCGCCGCGATTTCCTGGTCGGGTAGAATATTTTCCATCGCGAGGAACTCGGCTTCCGGCAGGAAAAGCGCGTCGGGCACCCAGTTGATCAGGCTTTCCTGCAGCAATTCCTGGGTGCGAACGCTCGGGCAGATGATCCAAAGGGTCTGCGCAATCTCGCCCGCGATGACGGCGCTGAGAAAGGCCCGCGCCGGCTCAATGACATGCGAGAAAACGACCGGCCGCTCCCCGCGCCGGAGCGCTTCGAGCTGGCGCGCGATCGGCTCGGCTGTCGCGACGATTTTTAAAAGCTCGGTCCCGCTCGACTTTGCC
>JBBSLW010000109.1:0-9026 GCA_038233495.1 Chthoniobacterales bacterium
AGCAGGAGGTAGCTCTTCATGATGTCGCCGCCGGTGCCGCCGGGCAGGAACTGGTTGTAAAACATCCCGATGAGAAAAAGACCCGCCACCCGCGAGATGCTGAGGTGAATCTTTTGCACCTTGAGCAGGACCCACCAGCGAATCCCGGCCGAAAATTCGACCAGGAAATAACAGGCCAGCGCGCCCACGATCCAGCGGTAGTCGGCGGTGCGGAGCGCGATGCCCATTTGCGCGCGTTTCTGCGGATCGTGGAAAACCCAGTAGAGGACCGCGAGGGTGACCGCGATCTGGAAAAAGGCCGCGAGGATTTTTTTCATGCGCCGAAGCGTTCTTTCCAGAGGGTGACGGAGCGCCGAATTTCCTCGGCGGTTTTGCGCGGGCTCATTTCCCAGACAAGTAAGCAGGTCGGCGGAAGAAGCGGAACGAGTTTTTCCAGCGCGACGCCGCCGGCAAAAGGCGGCTGGTGATCCTGCGCCGGCCAGACGCAATCCTGGACGTGGCAGCCTAACGTTCGCGGCCCGATCGCGCGGAGCCAGGCTTCGTGCTCGAGGAAGCCGAGGTTCTCCTTGATCTGGATGTGGCCGAAGTCGTGCCAGTAGCCGACCTGCGGCGAGTTCAATTCGTCGAGCAAGGCCGGGATCTCGCGTTCGCTCGGGATTTCCTCATAACCGCGCCGGCCTTCCACCCCGAGCCGAATGTTTTTCGCGGCGGCATGCGCGATGATCGGCTTGAGGCATTCCTTCACTTTTTCGAGCGTCGCGACCGCGGCCGCCTCGCGCTGCGCGACCGCCGCTACCTTTCGCCGCACATATTCGCGGGAAAACATCTCGCCCGCCTTAGCCAGCGCGATGAGCGGTTCGGTGACCGGCTTGATCGGGACGCGCCCGAGATGCAGGACGACGAAAGGCGCCTCCAGCCGGGCCGCGAAGTCGATCGTCTGCAGGGTTTGTTTGACCGCGCGCTCGCGTTCCCGGGCCGAGCTCGCGGAAAAGGTGTAGCAATCGGGCGACGCGCCCATCACTTCCACCGGGAGCGGGCAGAAATTATGGAGGCTGCTGAAACGCACTTCGCCGGCGTCGAACATTTTTTGCACGCCCGGCATGAGCGAGATGCGGATGCCGTGCCCGAGCTCGATCAGGTCGAAGCCGAGCTTGCTCTTGATTTCGCGCAGCATTTCGTCGCCGGCGGTGTGGCGGCTGGAATTCCAGCAGGTCGAGAAAGAAAGCATGCCCACTTGGCCTAACGACTAGCTCTGGGCCGCCATCTCCGGGACCGCGGGAGCGGTGCTCACCGGCGTCTCGTTCAGCGCGGACCCGATCCGGCTAAGAATGAAAAGTGCGGTCACGCCATAACCGATCGCGGAAAAGAAAAGCGCGGTGCGCATCCCGATGATATCGGCCACGCTCGTCACGCCGAGACCGGTGAGCGGCATGAGGCCGAAGAAGCTCAGCCCCATTACCGCCGAGACGCGGCCGCGCAGGTAACCGGGCGCGCGTTCCTGCACGATCGTGTTCGAGAGGCCGAAGATGAGCGACAAGCCAAAGGAAGTGACGACGAGCGCGGCCGCCGACAGCCCAAAGCCATGCGCACGGCTCAGGACGAGGACCGAGAGCATGACAAAAATCGTGCTTGCTGCCATCCCGGCCAGCCGGCGCGGCCGCGGGATGGAAACGAGCGCGACCGCTCCGATGACCGATCCGACCGCGGAAGCCGCCATCAGATAGCCAAGCTGGGCCGGGCCGAGATGGAGCACGTCGCGCACGTAGAGCGGCATCATGACCGAGACGCTGGGAAAAATGAAAATCGTCATCGAGGCGATCATCCCGACCATCGCGAGGCTCGGTTTGTCGGCGCGCACATAACGAAAGCCGTCCTTGAAACCACTCGCGCGTTTCTCCTCTTCCTCCTTGCTCCCGAGGGCGCGCGGCGGGAGCGAGAGAAGCGCCACGATGAGCGCGACGAAAGTGAAGGCGTTGGCGAAAAAGGCGGTCGCCGCGCCCCAGACCGCGACGACAATTCCGGCGACCGATGGCCCGACCAGGCGCGAGCAATGGAAAACGCCGCGATCGAGCGCGACGGCGGCGGCGATTTCCTCGTGTTTAACCAGTTCCGGGACGAGCGCGGAGAGCGCTGGATGCTCAAAAGCGAAAGCGATGCCTAACAAACCCGCAACCACGATGATGTGCCAGATCTCGACCCGGCCGAGCCAGATGAGAAGACCGAGCGCAAGGGCAAGCGCGATCTGCACCACCTGGGTCCAGACGAGGATCTTGCGTTTGTCGAAGCGATCGGCCATCGAGCCGCCAAACATGGTCAGGAAAAGCATCGGCAGGCCGGCCGCGAAATTGACCATCCCGAGCATGATCGCCTTGTTTGTGAGCGTGCTCATGATCCAGCCCTGGGCCATGATCTGCATCCAGGTGCCGGTATCGGAAATCGAGGTCCCGATGAGGTAACGGCGGAAGGGCCCGGAGCGTAAAAGCGCGCGGGTATCGCGTCCCCAGGGTTTTGCGCCGGCTTTCATCGGAGCAACAGATACGCGTTGAGGGTTAGGGCCGCAATTTCCTCCCGCGATTCCCCACTCTCACTCGTGCTCCTGCTCGTAATCTTAATCGAGCCGACGAGCACGAGCACGATTACGAGTGAGAGGGAGGTTATCCGTCACCCTTTTTCCGGCGGGGATACATCGGCCAGCTCGCCTTCTTCAGCCCCGCTCGTCGATCGGCACGACCTTCTTGCCGACCGGCTCGCCCACGTATTCGCTCAGCGGGCGATAGAGGCGGTTATCCTCGAGCTGCTCGAGGACATGCGCACACCAGCCGGAGCAACGCGCGATCGCGAAGACCGGAGTGAAGAGATCGGTCGGAATGCCTAACGAGTAGTAAACCGTCGCGGAATAGAAGTCGACGTTCGCGTTTAGGTTCTTCTTTTCCTTCATCAGCTTCGCGATCCGCTCCGACATGTGGATCCATTTCGGGTCGCCCAGTTTCTGGCTCAGCTTAACCGCCATTTTCTGCAAATGCGGCGCGCGCGGGTCGAGCGTCTTGTAAACGCGGTGCCCGATGCCCATGATCTTCTTTTTCTGGGCGAGCTGTTCCTCGATGTAGGCGTCGACTTTGTCTTCGCTCCCGATTTCCTCCAGCATCTGGATCACGCCTTCGTTGGCGCCGCCGTGGAGCGGGCCTTTCAAGGTGCCAATGGCGGAGGTGATCGCGGAATAGATGTCGCTCAAGGTCGCGATCGTGACCCGCGCGCTGAAAGTGGAAGCATTCATCCCGTGGTCGGCGTGCAGGACGTAAGCGACGTCGAGGGTGTCGGTCGCTTCCTGCGAGGGCGCTTCGCCGCTCATCAGGTAAAGAAAGTGCGCCGCTTCCCCGAGATCCTCGCGCACCGGCGGCAGCTCCTTGCCCTGTCGCGCGCGATGGAAGTAGGCCGCAATCACGCCGATCTTGGCGGTGATGCTGCGGGCGCGTTTCAGATTCCGTTCCGGCGTCGCTTCCTCCTCCATCTCGGTGTCGTAAAGACCGAGCATCGAGACAGCCGTGCGGATCACATCCATCGGCAGAGCGTTCTTCGGCGCCTGCTGCAGGAAATCGATCACGCCCTGCGGCAACTGCCGCTCGGCGCGCAGACTGTTGGCGCAGCGGTCCAGCTCCGCGCGATTCGGGAGCTTGTTGTTCCAGAGCAGGTAGACGATTTCCTCGTAGCTGACTTTGCCGGCCAGCTCATTGATGTCGTAGCCGCAGTAATTGAGCTCTCCTTTGTCGCCGATAACGGCGCTCAGGCGGGTGGAGTTGGCGATGATTCCTTCGAGACCTTTGGCTGTGACCGGCATGTTATTTTCGTCCTTTCATCTGGGTGATTAAAGTATCCGCCATCGTGGCGGGCGTGTCGGCAACCGCGATTCCGGCGGCCTTGAGCGCTTCGATTTTTCCCTCGGCCGGGCCTTTTCCGCCCGAGACAATCGCGCCCGCGTGACCCATCCGCCGGCCCGGAGGCGCGGTCGCGCCGGCGATGAATGCAGCGACCGGTTTTTGGCAATGGTCCTGGATCCAGGCGGCGGCTTCTTCTTCCGCCGTCCCGCCGATTTCGCCGATCAAAATCATCGCCTCGGTCTTCGGGTCGTCGTTGAAAAGTTTGACCGCATCGAGATGCGACATGCCGTTGATCGGGTCGCCGCCGATCCCGATGCAGATCGATTGGCCGTAGCCGCGCGAAGTCAACTGCCAGACCGCTTCGTAAGTGAGCGTGCCGCTGCGCGAGATGACGCCGACGTTGCCCGGTTTGTGAATGTAACCCGGCATGATGCCGATTTTGCATTCGCCCGGCGTGATGATGCCGGGACAATTCGGGCCGATCAGCCACGATTTGCTCCCGGCCATCTGGGCTTTGACCCGCATCATGTCGGCGACTGGAATTCCTTCGGTGATGCAGATGACCAGCTCGACGCCGGCCTCGACTGCCTCGAGGATTCCATCCCCCGCGCCTGCGGCCGGAACGAAGATGACCGACACGTTGCAGCCGGTTTCTTTGCGCGCTTCCCAGACAGTGTCGAAGACCGGCACCTTGTCTTCAAATTTCTGCCCGCCCTTCCCCGGCGTGACTCCGCTGACGATATTGGTGCCGTATTCCATGCATTGCTTCGCATGAAATCCCCCGGTCTTCCCGGTAATGCCCTGCACGCAGAGGCGGGTGTTTTTATCGACGAGGACGGACATAAGAAATTTTGAATCAGGAACGCAGGAAAGCAGGAAAGGGAATGAATTTGGAAACCAGGAAGCCAGGAGTAAGATAGTATCCTTTTCCTGCGTTCCTGCTTTCCTGATTCAATCCTGATTTTCTGGCTTCCAGATTTTCGTTTCTGCTTTCCGAATCCATAAAAAATCTCAGGCGCTTTTGCGTTTGTGCAGCATGACGCTGTTCCCATCGGGATCAGCCACGGTCGTGAAACGGCAGACCGGCGTGTCCATGATCTCCATCTTCACCGACGCGCCGGACGCTTTCACTTTCGTCACCGTGGCGTCGAGATCGTCGCACTCGAACGAGACCATCGTCCCGCCTTCCGCCGGCTTCCATTGGTCGCCGTAATTGCCCATTCCAAAAGTCCCGTTCCCGACTTCGTACTCGATCCAAGAGCCGCTCACGTCGCCAGAAGGCTCGAGGCCGAGCACGCCTTCGTAGAAAGCGCGCGCCCGCGGGATGTCGGTCACTGGCACTCCGACGAATGCAATTTCCTTGATCATTTTGCTCCCTCCGCGGCTTTCACCGCTTTTTGCGCCGCATCCGCGAGGTCATCCGCGGTCGTGACCGGCAACCCGGAGTCGGCGATGATTTTCTTGCCCGCGTCGACGTTCGTCCCTTCGAGGCGAACGATCAGCGGCACCGGCAGGTTGACCGCCTTGACCGCGTTCACGATGCCTTGCGCGATCACGTCGCACTTCATGATGCCGCCGAAAATGTTGACCAGGATCGCCTTCACGTTCTCGTCCGAAACGAGGAGCTTGAAGGCCTGCGTCACCTGTTCCTCGGTCGCGCCGCCGCCGACGTCGAGGAAGTTAGCCGGGCTGCCGCCGTAAAATTTGATGATGTCCATCGTCGCCATGGCGAGGCCGGCGCCGTTCACGAGGCAGGCGATGTTGCCGTCGAGCCCGATGTAGTTGAGCCCGTATTTCGAGGCTTCGACTTCGCGCGGATCTTCCTCGGCCGTGTCGCGCATCGCGGCGATCTCGGGATGCCGATAGAGCGCGTTGTCGTCGAAATTGAATTTCGCGTCGAGCGCGAGGACTTCCCCTGTCGTCGTCACGACGAGCGGGTTCACTTCCACCATCGAGCAATCCGATTCGAGGAAAGTCCGATAGAGGGCACTGAAAAGTTTCCCCGCCGCTTTGATCTGGTCGGACTTGAACCCGAGCTGCTTCGCCAGTTTGCGGGTCTGATGCGGCTGCAAACCGGCCAGCGGATCGACCGGCTCGCGGATAATCTTCTCGGGTGATTTCTCCGCCACCGTCTCAATTTCCACCCCGCCCTCCGTGCTCGTGACAATCAGCGGCGCCGCGGTCGCGCGATCGAGCAGGACGGCAAAATAAATCTCGCGCTCGATGTCGGCCGACTCCGCGATCAGCACCTTGTTCACGACCCGGCCGGCCGGGCCGGTCTGGTGCGTGACAAGCGTCTGGCCGAGCATCTTGCCCGCGACCTCGCGCACTTCCGCAGGCGACTTGACGAGATGCACGCCGCCTTTGAAACCATTGGCGAAGGTCCCCTTCCCGCGTCCGCCGGCATGGACCTGCGCCTTCACGACGAGGTCGTTGGTCCCCAGTTCCCGCGCGATTTTTTCCGCTTCCTCAGGGGTGTCGGCCACCTTTCCACGCGTCGTGGCCGCGCCGAATTTCTGCAGCAATTCTTTCGCCTGGTATTCGTGGATGTTCATGCGGTTGCGCGAGCGTTCACTAAGCCGCGAACCGCAGGGCGAGCAATCGAATTTTCTCCGCTACGGCAAATTATAGGCTTCGAACAAGGCGACTCAGGTCGTCTCGCTGACCCCGCTCGCGATCGCGGTGTCGGCTCCCGGAGCGAGCGAAATACTGATCGCCGGTTCGCGATCGTCGGTCGGCGCCAGGCCGGTGGCGATGATTTCGGCCTCCTGCGAATCTTTCCAGTTGTCGTTGTTCGCGATCCAGGTTCCCTGCGCGTCGAAGAGATCGAGCTGCGGATCTTGCAGCGTTTGTTGGAAGAGGAGTAAGAGCGATGGCCCGGACGCGAATCAGCATTTTCGCATCATCATTCCCGCCAATGATGAAGCCCCCGATCATGACGTTGTCGCCTGTCTGGATGTTGCCCCGGGTCGAGATATTCGCCAGACGCGTATTGCCGGCGGAGAAATCGTAGACTTCGGCGAGGCCGATGCCGGTCGTTTCATCGACGCCGCTCACGACTACCGTGTAGGAACCCGGCGCGAGCGTCCGAAAAAGCGCGGCTTCCTGCGGATCCGTCGGTGCGATCCCGAGGCTGGTTAAGAGAGAGGCTTGCGGGTCGGATTCCCAATCGTCATTCGACCCGACCGGCATCCCCTGGGAGTCGAAGACCTCCAGCATCGGATTTTCCAATCCGCCTGGGAGAGGCTGGCCGCCGAACTCCAAGCTCGATCCGATTGCCCGCACCACAACGTCCTTCGACTCGTTCCCAGTAACAATGAAACCGGCGATTAGCACATCCAGGCCAACCCCGACGTTGGCCCGGGTCGACATATTCTGGGCGCGCTCATCCGGATAAATCACCAGGGTGAGATTGGCCGTCACTGTGCGAATCGCGTCGCTCGCCGTGACCACGACTTCGGAAGTCCCATCCTCGGTCGGCGCGCCGGAGATGATCTTGGCCGCGGCATCGAGGTGAGACCAGCCGGCAGGCCGGTCGCGTCGATCGTGGTCGGCTGGAATAAAATCGGCACTTGGAAACTCGTCGCCTCTCCCGTCGTGCCATAAAAGGTGGGCGTCACATCGGCCAGGAGATCGTAGTATTCACGAAAGCTGCATCGGCCACGAACAGGTAGCGGCCCGACTCGTCCATGATCAGGTCCGAGACCGAATCGTTCAGCAACGCCAGAGCGGAGAAATCGATCAGATCGGTCACCGGCGCGGCCGGGTTCGCATTGTTGCCGTCGACATTCGGATAGCCGAGCAGCATCCCGTCATGACTGAGCTCAGGTCGACGCCGCCGTTGCCGGTCGTGGAAGAATCCGAGGTTTCGAGCAAAGTCGGATTCGCCGTGGACACGTCATACCTTTTCAAAGTCGAAGGAGCAGTCGGGGCATCGCCAAAAAAAAGCGTCATGAAGTCGGGACTGATCTGCAGCAACCCCTGCGGGCCGGGGCTCGGATCGAGCGTCGCCTGCGTCGCGCCAGTCCCGCCGCCACTTGTCATGGCCTGACCGCCACCGTCAGCGGCTGCAGCGTAACCAGCGTCGTCAGGTCAACCACACCGACGCGGGTGGTGCCGCTGAGCGCTACATAAAGTGACAGGCCATCTGGCGAGAGCGCCATTCCGGCCGGTGCCAACCCAACTGGGATCGTATTCGTGAAGGTGCGAGTGCCCGAATCGATCACTGCCACCGAGTCATCGCCCATTAAGCTCGCGTAGATCCGGTGCCGCGCCGGGTCCGCTGTAAAACGGTGCACCTGCAGATCAAACCTCGCGACCAGATTACTGTCGGCGGAGCTGGAGAAGGTGGGAGCGAGGAGAAGCGCGATCGCGAGGAGAGCACGAAGTTTCATATGGTTCAAGGTTGTCCCGGGGGTTGTAGAGCCTGGGCTAATTTTCTGTCGAGTAAAAGCTGCACAAAAAACGCGCCCGCCCCAGCAGAAGCCAGAGCGGGCGCGCAAGGAAGTCAGACTAACGAACTACTGCTTGACGATCTCGGCGTTTTCCAGCATTGAGACTCCGCCGTTGCTCGCCATCTTGCCTTTCAGCGTGACGGTTTTGCCGGCCAGCGGAGCGAGCTCGTCGTTCATCGGCTTGTGCGCGCCGACCACGAGATAGGCCTTGCCCTCGCTCACGATCCCGACCGGGCCGCCGCCCTTGATGCATTTCTCGCCGCAACTGGCGTGCTTCTCGCCCATCGCGTTGTGATCGACGTAGCACATCATGTCAACGATCTCGCCCGTCACTTCTTTCGTCGCCGCGGCGTCGAGCTTTTCTTTGCCCTGCTCTTCGGCCAGCGCGAGCGGCGAAGCGGCCAGCACCGCCGTGAAGGCGAGCGCGACCGCGACTTTCATAAATTTAGGAACTCTATCGGTGGTTGAATACATGTGCCTAACTTCCGCCTGAACCCCCACCCGGTCAATCAGCCGTCTTGCGCCCTTCTTCCTCGATCAGGCGCGCGAATTCCCCAAAGAAATAGCTCGCGTCGTGCGGGCCGGGCGCAGCTTCCGGATGATATTGCACACTGAAAATCGGCAGCTCTCGGTGCCGCATTCCTTCGACCGTGCCGTCGTTCAGGTTCAGGTGCGTCACTTCCACTTCGTTAGGCAA
>JBBSLW010000110.1:0-8995 GCA_038233495.1 Chthoniobacterales bacterium
GAGCGCATCGAGCTGGCCGGCCTGCCAGCGCGCTATCGCTTCCTCCGCCTTGAGAAAATGATCGCGTCGCAGATAAAGCAGCATCCCTTCCTCCCGCCCGCCGACGATCTCATAACGCCACCGTTTTGCCCCGGCCTCCTCTCGAAACTGCCGGGCGAAGCGCACCAGCGCGCCGTCGTTCGCGGCTCGCGATTGCCCGATCTTGAACGCCACGTAACCGCTCGTAAACAAACAGCCGAAAATGAGCGCGCCAGCCAGCCACGCACGCACTCGTGGTTGCCAATCCTGGAGCGCGATCGCCCGCGCGACCTGCGCGCCTAACAACAGACAAAGCGGCGGCACGAGCGGGAAAATGCGATCGACGCGTTTCGACGGAATGACCGACATCAGGACCAATCCGCCCACGCTCCAGCAGACCAGCCAGAGCGTCGCGGGCTGCATACGCAGTCCTTCGCGGCGCCGCCAGAAAGCGACCGCAAACCCAATCACGAGCACGCTCCAGGGAGCGAATTTGTGCAGCAGATGCGGGAGATAAAAGTAGAGCGGCTGCGGCTTGTGCACCGTCTCGGTAAAACGCCCGGCGAACTCGCGCACGACCACGCTTTCATAAAAACCCGGCTGCCTAACGATCCCGCCGATGGTCCAGGTGAGAAAGAGGGCGAGCGACAAAACCCACGGCCACCACCCGCTCCAGCCGCTCGGCGCGCCGCTCTGCCGCCGGAGGATTTGGTAGACAACCAAACCGGGCAAAAGGAATGCGTAAATGATCGGCCCCTTGATCAACATCGTGGCCGCCAAAAGCAGAAACGCGATCCCCTGGTCGCGCAGAGTCCACGGCTCGGCGCGCCGGATTTTCCACCAGATCTGCACCCCGATCAGGAAAGTAAAAAGCGCGAGTGGCATGTCGGTCCGCACGAGCGTGGCGAGGCGCGGAGAGAGGAGATTGAATCCGAAAGCGCTCAGCGCGACGAGACCACCGAGCGCGCCGTAAGCCGCGGTCGCTTCCTGCGCGATCAACCAAAGCAGGACGAGCGCGGCGGCGAACGACGGGAGGCGCCACGCCCCTTCCCACCAGCGCGTTACCCCGTAAAGCGCGGCCGAGATCCAGCCGACCAGCGGCGGCTTCGTCGCCACGCTCTCGTTAGGCGTGTGCTGGTAGAGCCAGTGCCCCTGCCCCACCATCTCGAACGAAGTGTAGGCCTGCTTCGCCTGGTCGTAGTCGTCCAGCGTCCAGGGCAGATTGGTCAGCGCGAAGAAGCCGACAATGAGCGCGAGCACGGCCCATCTCGTTTGCGGCCGCTCGAGCCAGGCGCTGTTCACCTTCACTCTTCCCGCCAGAGAACGGCGCGAACCGGCGCGCCGTCGCCCCCGATTATATTTAATGGCAAAGCCGAGAGTGAATAAAGGCCCGCCTCCGCATGGCTCAGGTCGAGCCCTTCCACGATCGCAATATCAGCCGCGGCCAGGGCGTGATGATTGGCAAGTTCTTTCGAATCGAGCGCGTCGACCGAGGGCAGATCGAGCCCGAGCATTTTCACTCCCCTGCCCTGCATCCACTCAGCCACCCCGCGGGCGAGGAACGGGATCGCCTCCGGGAATTTCGTCGAGTCCGGCCAGGCGCCGGTCTTGATCAGCACCCGCGGCGCGCGCGGCGCCGGCTCTAGGTCATCGACGGTGATTTCCCCTAACGACGAAGCGGAAATGCCAGCGAACTTCGCGCTCAGGTCCACGACCACGGCCGGACCGAGATAGCGTTCCGGCGCAAATTGGTCGATCGTTAGGCCATCCTCCTCGAAATGATAAAACGCGTCCGCGTGCGTCCCGGAATGCACGCTCGTCGTGATCCGCCCGAGGTTGACCGAAAAGCCCCCCGCGATCCGCCCGGCCAATCGATAATCGAAATGCGCGTCGCCCGGCCAGGGCGCGAGATCGGCCGCCAGCCGGCGCGTGATATCGATGACAGTGGCCTTGCGGGACATGGCGGGAGATTGGATGGCGAAGGGCGCGAAGGCAATCAAAGTCAGGCACTTTGCGATTTGGAAAAACCGCCACTCTCCGCCATGGTCTTCTCCGTGAGCGAAGAGGAAAACCCGTGGGTCCAGATCGTGCCCGGGATTCGGCGCCGCACGATCGCGACCGGCGCGACGATGTATCAGATGCGCGCGGAACTCGCGGCCGGCAGCCGGTTACCCGAGCACGCGCATCCGCAGGAACAGATCGCGCACGTCGTCAGCGGCCGGATGAAAATGATCGTCGCCGGGGTTTCGCACGAGTTGGCGGCGGGCGACGCGATTTATCTCGCGAGCAACGTTCCGCACGGCGTCGAGACAATTGAGGACACGGTTGTGCTCGATACTTTCAGTCCGCCGCGGGACGATTATCTGGCGCGTGATGAAGAAGCGCGTCGCGCGGGAGAATGAACCTCGCACCCGAGGACGCATCCGCGGTTAAGCCGGCGACGGCTCCCCTCCTCTCCTTCGTCGTGCCCGCGCATAACGAGGAGCACGAGCTGGCGCAAACCCTGGGCGCGATCCGGGTCGCCGCCGAAGCTTCCGGAAAAACGCGCGAGCTCATCGTGGTCGATGACGCCTCGACCGATGCGACCGCGGCGATCGCCCGGCAGTTCGGCGCGCGCGTAATCCCCGTCAACCTCAGGCAGATCGCCGCGGTCCGAAACGCCGGGGCCCGCGTCGCGCGCGGCGAGATTCTCTTCTTCGTCGACGCCGACACGCGGATCGCGCCGGGGCACGTGACCGCGGGCGTCGCGGCACTCGAGGCCGGGTGCTCTGGAGGCAGCGCGCGGGTCGCAGTCGACAGCCATCTCCCGTTTTGGGCGCGGCTGTGCATCCGCTCCTTTTGCGCGATCTACTTCGCGCTCGGGCTCGGGGTCGGCGCGTTCATCTTCGCGCGGCGCGACTTATTCGCGAAAGCGGGTGGCTTCGACGAACAATATTTCGCCGGTGAAGAAGTCTATCTCACCCTTGCCCTGAAGAAGCTCGGCCGCTTCAAGATCTTGGCCGAACCGATTGTCACCTCCGCGCGCAAAATCCGGATGCACCCGGCGCGGTTCGTTCTCACCCAAAGCTTCTTCATCGTCCTCGGCGGCAAAGGCGCGCTCCGGAAACGAGACCGGCTCGATCTCTGGTACGATGGCAAGCGCGAGCGGTCGGCCGGATAAGATGCGCGCTCGTTAGGCGTTTGCATGTTCGCCCGCTGCCTTGTCGTCCCGACCCGCCGTCCTCTTTTCTGTCATCCCGAAACCGCCACAAGACGGAGAGGGATCTCACGAGCGCGGTTTACGCGTTTTGCTCATAAAAGCGCGCGGATTCCAGTGGTGATATCCCTCTCCGCGCTTCGCCGGATCGGGATGACGACACCGCGGAGTGCGGCATCCATTCTCGCGCGGCGGTCAAATTCCATGGTTGAGCGCTACGGCGCGGGAGCTTAGAGAAAAGAGCGCCTTATGGAAACGACCAAAGTCCAAGCACCGATCGACCTCACGAACTGGATCGAAGAACACAAAGACAAATTCAAGCCGCCGGTCAGCAATCAGTATCTCTACGACGGCCGCGATTTCTTCGTCATGGTGATCAAGGGCCCAAACGCGCGGAACGATTTTCACCTCGTCGATTCCGAGGAGTATTTTTACCAGCTGAAGGGCGACATCAAAGTCCGCACCCGGGAGGGCGAGCAAATCGTCGATCATCTCGTGCGCGAAGGAGAAACCTTCTTCATCCCGCCTAACGTTCCCCATGCGCCAGTCCGGCCGCCGGACACGATCGGCGTGGTGGTGGAGCGCCGGCGCCCGGCGGGCGAGCGCGAGCACGTGATTTTCTATTGCGACAACTGCGGTGCGTTGGTCGAGGACATCGACTTCGATTGCGCCGACATCGTCGACGCATTCAGCCAGGCGATGCTCGATTTCTGGAACGACGACGCGCGCCGCACCTGCAAAAAGTGCGGCACGAAGGTGCCGAAGCCGGAACCGGTGAAACCGTTCTAGCGCACGAACTCTCGCGCGCGCTTGACCGCGGCCCGCACCACATCCGCGGGTCGCACGGATCTCGCCGCGCTCGCCTCCTCGATCTCCGCCACCAAGCGAGAACCGACGACCGCAGCGTCGGCATAACGACAGACGCGCTTCGCCTGCGCACCCGTTGTGATCCCGAACCCGACCGCAACCGGCAGGTCGGTCACGGTCCGAATGCGAGCGACGAGATTTTGCGATTCATCCTTTAGCTCGCGTGCCGTCCCGGTCACTCCGGTGCGCGCCACGACGTAGACGAAGCCGCTCGCCAGCCGCACAATCTGCTTCAGCCGCTTATCGGTCGTGGTCGGTGTAACGAGAAAAATCAGGTCGATCTTGCGGCGGCGAAGTTGCTCATGCAGGGGAGCGGCCGCTTCCGCCGGCAGATCGACCACCAGCACGCCAGCCACACCGCAGGTCGCCGCTTCGCGGACAAACGCGCCGATTCCATACTGCAGGATCGGATTGTAATAACTGAACAGAACAATCGGCGCGAGATCGTTAGGCGGCAAACGTTTCAACATACCGAGGATGCCCGCGAGTGAAGTCCCCTTCTCCAGCGAACGTTGCGCCGCCCGCTGGATGACGGGTCCATCAGCAGTTGGGTCGCTGAACGGAACTCCCACTTCGATCGCGACCGGCTTGAGCGCACTCAGCTCCGGCAATAGCGCAGCGGTCGTCTCCAGATCCGGATCGCCCGCGACCAGAAACGGAATAAACCCGTCCCTGCGCGCGGCCGCGGCCGCCTTGAAACTTTCGCTGAGCCGGCTCATTTCTGCGGCGGCGAAACGCTGGCCAGATCTTTGTCGCCCCGGCCCGACAGATTAACGACAATCGATTTACTGGAGGGCAGCCGGCGCGCCAGACGGACGGCGTAGGCAACCGCATGGGCCGATTCGAGCGCAGGAATGATCCCTTCCAGATGCGCCAGCAACTCGAAACCCTTGAGGGCCTCGGCGTCGCCGATCGAGACGTATTTGACCCGTTTGCTCTCACGAAGAAAGGCGTGCTCCGGTCCAATCGCCGGATAATCCAGTCCCGCGGAGATCGAATGAGTGTTGGCAATCTGGCCCGCATCATCCTGCAGAACGAAGCTCAAGGTCCCGTGCAGTACGCCCGGCTTGCCGCCACCGCCTTTCAGGAAACGCGCCGCGTGTTGCCCGATGCTCTTGCCTTTCCCGGCCGCTTCCACTCCGATCAACCGCACGTTCTCGTCGCCCAGAAAGGGATGGAACATCCCGATCGCGTTCGAGCCACCACCGATGCAGGCGACCAGCACATCGGGTAATTTCTTTTCCCGGGCGCGAAACTGGCGGCGCGTTTCTTCGCCGATGACCTTTTGAAATTCCCGCACCATGAGCGGATACGGGTGCGGGCCGAGCGCGCTCCCGAGCAGGTAATAGGTGTCTCGCGCGTTCGCCACCCAATCGCGCAGGGCCTCGTTGATCGCGTCCTTCAAGGTGCGGGATCCGCTCTCGACCACCCGCACTTCCGCGCCGAGGAGACGCATCCGCAAAACGTTAGGCGCCTGGCGGCGGACGTCTTCCGCGCCCATGTAGACAACGCAATCGAGTCCAAGCAGCGCGCAGATTGTGGCGGTCGCGACCCCATGCTGGCCGGCACCGGTCTCGGCGATGATGCGCTGTTTTCCCATCCGCGCCGCGAGCAGGCCCTGCCCGAGGGCGTTGTTAATCTTGTGCGCGCCGGTGTGGAGCAGATCTTCCCGCTTGAGAAAAATGCGCGCTCCGCGGGCGTGCTTCGTCAGTCGCTGGGCAAAGCCTAACGGCGTCGGGCGGCCGGAATATTCGCGCTGCAGATCGGCGAGGGTGCGCTGGAATTGGCGGTCGCGCTGCGCCGTGAAGTAGGCCGTGGTCAGTTCCTCGAGAGGAGCGATCAACGTCTCGGCCACGAATCGGCCGCCGAAATTTCCCCAGAATCCCTGATCGTTAGGTTCGGATCGCAGTTTTTTCATCTGGCAGATTTCGCTTCTTCCGCGGCGCGAACGTTTTCGACAAATAGCTCCACCCTGGCCGGGTCTTTTTGGCCAGGCGCCCCTTCCACCCCGCTGCAGACATCGACGGCGAACGGCCGCACCGTTCGAATCGCCTCGCCGACATTCTCACTCGTTAGGCCGCCGGCCAGAATAAGCCGCTTCACCCGCGCACGGATGCTCTCCGCCGCCGACCAGGGAAATGTCTCGCCTGTCCCGCCAGGCAAAGTGCTGCTCCAGGTGTCGAGCAGGATGGCCTCACATCCGTACTCAATCGAACTCGCCTCGGAAAAGTCCCTGCCCACGCGTAGCGCCTTGATGACAAACAGCAGGTCGAGCTTGCGCACGTAGTCCGGGGTCTCGTCACCGTGCAGTTGGACCGCATCGAGCGCCAGATCAGTCGCAAGCCTGCGCACCAGATCCGACTCCTGGTTGACAAAGACGCCGACAAATTTCGTCTCTGGAAATCGCGGCCGCACCGCCGCCGTGATTTGCGCCGCCCTCCGACGATCGATGCAGCGCAGGCTGAGCGAGGAAAAGTTGAGGCCGATCATGTCTGCACCGGCCGCGGCGCAACTCAGCGCATCGGGCACGTTGGTGAGGCCACAAACCTTGATCGCGATCGCGTGCTCAAACTCCATCATTTCGCAGCGCCTTGAGGAGCGCGACCGGGTCGTCCGCGCGCATGAGTGATTCACCGATCAGAAACCCGCGAAAGCCGCAGCGCCGGAGACGCTCGATATCTGTGGCCGAAGAAATTCCGCTCTCACTCACCAGCGTGGTCCCCGCCGGAGCGAGGGCTGCCAATTGCTCCGAAGTATCGAGAGAAGTGGCAAAAGTGCGCAGGTCGCGATTGTTCACGCCGATCAGTGTCGCACCGCTCCCGCTCGCCCGCTGCATTTCCGCCGCACTGTGCACTTCCACCAATGCGTCGAGACCAAGCTCGTCTTCGGCCAGGATCCGAAAACGGAGCAACTCGGCATCGGTCAAGGCCGCCACGATAAGCAGAACCGCATCCGCCCCGACAGCCGCCGCCTCCTCGATTTGAAATTCGTCGATGATGAAATCCTTGCGCAGGATCGGCAGCTTTGTGCTGGCGCGGACCGCGCGCAGATCGTCGAGCGACCCCTTGAAGTATTGCGGCTCGGTCAGGACGGAGATCGCCCGCGCCCCGCCTGCTTCGTAGCGCGCCGCCATCTCTGCCGCATCGGCATCGCTCCGGATCACGCCTAACGAAGGCGAAGCGCGCTTGAACTCGGCGATGATAGCCACACCCTTTTCAGCTCGGAGCGCAGCGCTAAATCGCCTTGTCCCCTTCCCTGCCCGCGCCGGAAGCGCCGGGCGTCCGGCTCGATCGCGCGCCACCTCCAGGCGGCGCGCGGCCACGATTTCATCCAGGAAATCCTGTTTCATGTCTGGGCGCAGAGTGTCTCCAACTTTCCGAGAGCCGCGCCGGATCGAATACTAGCGGTCGCCCGCTCCGTCGCCGCCCGCAGGTCGCTTTCCACCCCGCCGACGAAAAGCGCGGCAGCGGCATTCGCCCTGATCAAATCGCGCGCTGCCTCAACCCGCTCGCCCGTTTCATTCTGCAGGACGGCCCGGATCAGTTGTGCATTTCTGCGCGCGTTGCCACCTCGCAGTTGCTCGAGATTCACACCGGTTTCGAGGCCGAAATCCTGCGGTTGGATGGTGAAGACCCTGACCCTTCCGTCCCGCGCCTCGGCCACCGTCGTTAGGCCGCTCGTTGTCACTTCGTCGAGGCCATCGCTCCCATGCACCACCCAGGCATGCTCCGTGCCGAGCGCGAGCAGCGTGTGGGCGAGCGGCTCGAGCAGCGTCGCATGCCAGACGCCGATGATCTGGCGCGGCGCGCCCGCTGGATTCGTTAGGGGACCAAGCAGATTAAAAGTGGTATGCACCCCGAGCTGGCGTCGAATGTTCGCCACCCGCGCCGTCGCCTGATGATAAAGCGGCGCGTAAAGAAAACAGATGCCGATCTCGTTCAGAGAGCGTTCCGAAACGGCGGCATCGACCTGCACGTTTACTCCCAACTCGGAGAGAACATCCGCACTGCCCGAGAGACTGGTCGCGGCGCGGCTGCCGTGTTTCGCCACCGGCAACCCGGCGCCCGCGCAAACGAACGCGGCTGCGGTCGAGACGTTGAAAGTTTTCGCGTAGCTGGAACCGGTGCCGGCGGTGTCGATGAATCGCTCGTGCCGGCACTTGATTCGAATCGCGCGGCCGCGCATCGCCTCGGCCATGCCGGTTAGTTCCTCGACCGTTTCGCCCTTGACCGCGAGCGCGACGAGCGCCGCCCCGATCTGCGCATCGGTCGCGCGTTCATCCATCGCCGCCCCGAAAAGCAGCGCCGCGTCCGCGCGCGAGAGATCCTGGCCGCGCATCAACTGAATGAGCAACGCGCGGACCGGCGAATCCGTCCCCGCCTCGTCGCGCCGCGTCGGCGTGGGCAAAAGCCAGGAGGGCCGGCGCCGGTTTGCGTTCGCTGGAGAAATCCTCCCTTCCATCACGTGATTAACGGCTGGGTGGCGACAAACTCATCGTGCGCACGGGTGGCGGTGATTTCCTTCAAGATCTGGATCGCTGTCCAGAGTTCGGAAAAAGTGTTGTAGAGCGGCGACGGCGCGAAACGGATAACGTCCGGTTTCCGGAAATCCGGCACCACGCCGCGCGCTCGCAAAGCCATCGAGATGGCTTGTGCCTCAGGATGGCGGAGTGAAACATGTCCGCCGCGCCGGGCCGGCTCGCGCGGCGTGCCGATCCGAAAGCCGACGTCCGCCAGTTCAGCGTCGGCACCGGCAATGATGAACTCCGTCATTGCGATCGATTTGGCGCGGATGCCCTCGATCCCGGCTTCCTCGACCGAGAGGAGCGCGCCGTCGATCGGCGCCATGCTCAGGACCGCCGGCGTGCCGATCTGCAAAGCCGATGCGCCCATCCCGGGAAAGAATTCATCCGAC
>JBBSLW010000111.1:0-8940 GCA_038233495.1 Chthoniobacterales bacterium
GGTCGTGTTCGGCCGCGAGAGCAGCTCCGCGAGGTAACGCTCGTAACGGTCGAGCACGGTGCCGACATGCTCCTTGTAGCGCGAGCCAATCCCGTAATCGCCGCGGTATTCGTAAAAGGGCGTCCCTGCCATATCGAGCACGAAGCAATCGATCCCCGCCTCCGCCACTTCCCGCCGATAGCCGGTGTCGGCCTCGATCTCGCCCGCGTGCATGTAACAATAGGAATAGAACATCGAGGTCAGGACGTCGCGCGGGTCGCGCAGATGCAGAATGATGCTGGCCTCGTCGAGCGCCGCGGTCGGGACGAAGAACCGGATGGGACCGAAACAGCCGCGCTTCTTCGCGATGAAATCGTCGCCCGCAAACATCCGGTCGAAGGGCAGGAGCGCCTTGCTTTCGTTAGGCGAATAATAGCGCAGGCGGTTGAGTTCGCAGGTCTCCTTGAGCACGCGATGCAGGACCATCGAGCCGGCCTTGTGCGTCGTGTAAGCGATCAGGTTGCGGGGCGGCGGACGGGATTTTTTTCGAAAAAGCATCGGGCAAACCGCAGGCGCGGCGATCCCCAAGTTTGTTTTTAGCGGGCGCTTTGTCCATTGTTTCCCATGCCACGGATTTTTCTGGCGCTTCTTCTGCTCCTGCCGGGCGGGCTCCGGGCCGCGCCGGCCAGTAAGCCGGACGAGGCCCCGGTGGCCGCGCTTTACGCGCGCAGCCTGGCCGGGGACGAGCAGGCCGTGGTCGACTGCATCGCGGCGCTGGAGAAAATTCTTGCGGCCGCGCCTAACGACCAGCTGGCCCGGGTTTACCTCGGCAGCACCTACACTTTGCGCAGCCGCGATCTCGGCTTCGGGAAAGCAAAACTGGATGCCCTGCGCAAGGGGATCCGGCTGATGGACGAAGCCGCGGCGGCCGCGCCGGCGAATGCCAACGTGCTCCTCAACCGCGCGGTCACGAACCAGGCGCTCCCGATTTTCCTCGGGCGGCGCAAGGCGGCGCGCGAGCAACTGGAGTCCCTCGTCACGCTGGTGGAGCGGAACCCGCCGAAACTAACACCGGCCGACCGGCAGCTCCTCTATCTCAACGCCGGCGAAGCCGCCCGCCACGCCGGGGAGAAAGCGCGCGCCGCGGAACTCTGGCAACGCGGCCTCGCGATCGAGGGCGATGCGAAACTGGCGCAGGAAATCAAGGCTGCAATCGCCCAGCCTTGAGCGACGGTGGGCCGTGCCTTTTTCCAAATCACCTTCCTGCCTCCCGGTATTCCTGATTAAATAATCCCGATGCAGGAAGACCTTGAACGCGTCCTCTTCGATGAGGTCACCATCCTCCGGCGACTCGACGAGCTGGCCGCCGAAATCTCGGCCGAATACCGCGAGCGCGAGCTGACCGTGATCGCGATCCTCAACGGCAGCATCATCCTGATGGCGGACCTCCTCCGGCGCATCCCGCTCCCGCTCAAACTCGATTGCCTGAGCGTGGCCAGCTATCACGGCGGGACGGTGAGCAGCGGCGAAGTCGTCTTCCGGCAGATCGCGCTCCCCGACGTCACCGGACGCCACATCCTCATCCTCGACGACATTCTCGACAGCGGCGTCACCCTCGCGGCGATCAGCGAAAAGCTGGCCACCAAGCGTCCGCTCAGCGTCAAGATCTGCGTCCTCCTGCGCAAACTGAAGGCGCGGGCCCGCCCGGTCGAAGCCGATTACGTCGGGTTCAACATCGGAGACGAGTTCGTCGTCGGCTACGGCCTCGATTACATGGAGAAATATCGCAACCTCCCGTGCATCGGCGTCCTGCGGAAAGACAAAATCCTCCCCTCCCATTTGCCCTAACGAGCGGAAACGCGTCATGCGGATCGGAGTGCAATTCTATTCCCAGCTGAAAGAGCTCGCCGGCGCGGGCGAGACCGAGCTGGAGCTGGGCGAGGGGAGCACCGCGGGCGATTTGCTGGCCGAGCTTTATCGCCGGCATCCCAGGCTCGAGAAATGGGATCGCAACATCCTGATCGGCGCCGGAGTTGAGTTCGTCGATCGCGCCTACCGGATTCAGCCAGGCGACGAAATCGCGATCATGCCGCCCGTGCAGGGTGGCTGAACGGGATCAGCGCGAAGGCGGGGGCGAGCCAAGGAGCGTTGTCTTGGTGGCCACGCCTAATAAGCTGTTCTGGATCCAAGCCCGGGCCGCGGCCGACCCCGCTCCAGCCACTGGCTCGTTGTTAGGCGGAGCACTCTCTCCCGTTTTTTCTCATCGCCAATCGAGGCCGCCCAAGCCGTCGCGGCGGCCGGATCGGTTTCCACAGTAACGGAACTGTAGGAACTTCGCGCTGTCCCGCGTGCTCCCGCTGAGTCCTTCCATCCACTTGGCCGCCCCCATCGGATCGGTCTGGGCCCACATTGAGACCGTTGAACCCACGGAGTCATCGGACCACGTCCGGCGGCAGCGTCAGAGCCCAGCTGGCGGCCGCTTTCGGATCACTGAACGCCAGCTGGCTGGTGAGGATGCTGTAAGCTTGGTTCCGTAGCCCGGCATCGGGCAGTTTGCTCACCCAGGCGGCTGCTTTCGCCTGATTCTCATTCGCCATCTGGCTGATCAGGCTGCTAATGATTTGCTTGCCCGCCGGGGTCCCGAGTTGGGCCAAGGCAAAGGCTTCGGCTTTGGCGGGGTCTTTTTTCCACCAACCAAGAACCGCGCCGTTGATCGGGCTTATACCCAGCATGGTGGGCCGCTGCTGCTGAGCCCAAGCCAGCGCCGCTTCCGGATCGCGGGCCGCCCAGCTCTGCGCCACGCTGTAGAAGGCCATATCCAAGGAAAGCCCCTTCTGTTGCGTTGCCCCGAGAAGTCGCGCCGCCGCCGCCGGGTCGACTTCGCCCTATTTCGTCACCGCCTGGCTGAAATAACTGGCTTTCGCCCTGGCGGAAAGAGTTTCGTTAGGCAGACTCGCGATCGACCCGGCCAGCGCCCCCGCCGCTGCGGGATCGGCGCCGACAACGATTGCTTCGATCGCACTCCCGCGTGTTTCAGCCGTGTGCAGGGCGGTCGCTTTCCCGAAGGCGGCAGTTGGATCGAGCTGCGCCCAGGCTTTGAAAAAGATTTTGATCTTTGCCGTGTTTTGCGCGCTTGGCGGCAGGCCGTCGAGTTGCTCGGCGAGCCGTGCAACTCCCTCCGAACCCTGCCGCGAGAGGATTTCGTAGACCTCCTGGAACGGAACGGTCGTGAGGTCGCCGAGCAGGATTTTTTGGTCTTCCGTCCGCTGTTTCTCCGCCGAGCGGCTCGTCGCCCGGCTGGCCGGATTCCCCGCCCGCGACGAACTCGTAATTGGTTCCTTGTCCCGGCTCCTTTCCGCCGGCCCATGCAGCGCATAGCCGGCGAGGCCACCGAGAATCAGCCCGAGCAAAAGGAAGCCTAACGAACGTCGCATGGGGAAAACGAAAGTCGCGGCATCGGGTTAGTCGCGAAAGTTTTTGAAATTTGTCGTTACGCCGAAATCCTTGCTCTTTACGAAGGCGATCACTTCCTGGAGCTCGTCGCGCTTTTTCCCGGTCACCCGAATCTGGCGGTCCTGAAGCTGGTTCTGCACTTTGAAGCCGGCGCCCTTGATCGCGAGGATGATTTCCTTCGCCTTGTCCCCTTCCAGGCCCTGCTGAATTTTCAGCTCCTGCCGGGCGTGGCCGATCGAGGAAATGGCGGGCTCGACCTGCTCGATATTGCGCAAATCGACCCCGCGCTTCGAAAGTTTGCCGATCACAATTTCGCGCAGCCCGCGCAGACGCGAGGCGTCTTCAGCGGTCAGGATGATCTTGTCCTTCTCAAACTCGATTTCCGCCACGGTATTTTTGAAATCAAAACGGGTCGCGAGTTCTTTCCGCGCCTGGTTGAGCGCATTGTCGATTTCCTGGATGTCGATGTCGGAAACAAGGTCGAAGGAAGGCATGAGAGGATTGCTGGTTTCTGATTGCTGATTGAAGCGGAGCCGCTCTCTTTACCTTCCGTATTTCCTCGCCCGCGCCAATGAAATTTTCCCGCGCTCCCTCATTCGTTCTCCTCCTCGTCCTCGTCCTCGTAGGGTGCCGGCGCACGATCACGGACGAAGAGCGGAGCGCGCGCCACGAAGTGCGCCAGGCCCTGCGGGAGCGCGCCTTTGCCCGGGCGGTCGCGCCGGCCGAGCGGGTCCTCGGTTTCGCGCCTAACGACAACGGGGCCTGGGCCCGGCTCGCCCAGGCGCAGTTTGGCCTGGGCGACCTCGTGGGTTTGCGCCGGACGCTTGGGAAATGGCGCGGCGCGGTCCGGCGCCCCTCGCCGAAATATCACGAATATGCCGGCGACCTCGCCTTCGCCGAGGGGCGGCGGGCCGAAGCCCTCGAAGCTTGGGGCCGCGCGGTCGCGGGGAAGGATCGGAAAGCGCGCGTCTTTCGCAAAATCGCCCGGCTCGAGCAGAACGAACGCCGCTGGGACCGGGCCGCGCTCGCCTGGACGCGTGCGATGCAGCCGCACGACGACATCGAGGGCCTGGTCAATCGCGCGATTTGTTATCGGCATCTGCACAGTTGGAAAGTGGCCGCGGCCGATCTGCAGCGGGCCGGCCAGCTCGATCCGCAGAGCGCTTTCGTCCGGCAGGAAACGGCCCGCTTCGGTCGGCTCGGGAAATTTCTCGACGAAGTGCGCAAACTCGATCAGGAACTGATCGCTTCGCCTAACGACTTCGAAATCCTGGGCGACCGGGCCCTCCTTTTCCTGCGCGCGGACGATGCCGAGCTGGCGCTGGACGATGCCGAGAGAGCGCTCCAACTGGCCCCAGGCGCGGTGCGCCCGCGATTGTGGCAGGCCCTCGCCGCGCGCGCCCTCGGCCGGCCGGTCGAGCCAGCCTTGTCCCCGACGTTTCAGCTCGCCGCGCTGAGTCCGGAATTTCTCCAAAGCATCCGCCGGCTCGATGCGGAGATCATGGCGGAACCGGCTAGCGCGGAGCTGCGGACGAATCGCGCCTGGCAATTGAACGAGATCGGCCAGCCGCAACTTGCGCTGGCGGACGCGCGCGCCGCGCTCGAGTTTGATCCAAAGTCGGCCGGCGCGGAGGCGGAACAAAGCTACGCTCTCGCCAAATTGGAGCGCACTCCCGAGGCCTACGAAGCGATCAAATGCGCGACAGAATTCGATCCGAATTTTTCCACCGCCTGGCAATATCGCGGCGAGCTGGAGATGCGCCGGGGAGATTACATGGCGGCGATCGAATCGCTGACCCGCGGGCTCGCGATCAATCGCACGCCGGCCGCGCTGGCCCGGCGGGAGGAATGTTACCGGCAGCTCGGTCTGCTCGCGAAAGCGGCGGACGACCAGAAAGCGCTGGAAGAACTGAACGCGCCGCGCTGAGCTGGGCAGCCGGATTCAGCCACAGATGAACACAGATGGGAGACGTGGTTTTCGGTGTTTGCCGGTGGGGTTACCTAACGAATTGGTTCCAGGCTGATATTCCCTCCGCCGCTGCGCAGGCCTAACGATAACGTTGGTTGGGGAGCACTCACGCCACTCAGCGTCTGGCCGTTGCCGTTGTCGGCCACGGGGCCGAGTCGGAAGCCATCGTGAATCCAGCCGCTCGATGTCCGCGCCTCGACTCGGAAACGAGCGGCGGCCGGCAACCGGGCCACCATCCGGCCCTGTTGCAGGACGAAATCAAAGGCGGCGGGAAGATTTTCCCACCAGTCGTAGAAGACCTCCATTACGCCGTGGGCGGAACGGGCGCGGATCTGCGCGAAGCAGTTGCGCGCGGTGATGCGCCCGTTCGTCAGCTCGATCTCGGCCGTCGCACCGCGCAATCCCTGGAGGCTGATTTCCCCGTTAATCAATTTCATTTTCAACCGGGCCTTCTCGGGCACGATGAGGGTGTAATCGATCGTGCCGGAACGATCGGCCAGGAAGCCGGTCGCAGCGGGAATGACCGTGCGCACAACGAGCGCCGATGGTTGCGCCTCGGTCGCGACCCGGATCTGGCGCAGGCGCTCCGCGGTGTAGGCTTTGCGCTGGGCGACGAGACGGACGCGCGGCTCGTACCACCCAAAAATGCGAATCGCGCCGTCGGTATGCTCGAGGGTGATCGCGCCGTCGAGCGGGAGCAGGAAAAATTGCTCGGTTTCCTCCTGCAACGGGTTCTCCGCCCGCCCCGGCGAGGGCGTGAGTAGCGCGGCACAGAAAAGCAGGGCAGTAAAAAAGACGCGCACGGCTTTCAACAAGAGCGCGTCGGGGAAAGGCCGGCAACCTCGCGCAGGGAGCGAGCACGGTTCGTTAGGCCGGCCATCTCACAAGCAAAACGCCTGGCCAGGAAAACCCGGCCGGGCGCGTGCTGATGAGGGTTGGAGGATTAATCGAGATTGTAGGATTCGACCAGGCCAACGCCGCTCGTGTCATCCACCCCGCTCAGGATCGCGGTGTAGGAACCAGCAGGCAGGATTTCGTAGAGAGCTGAGTCGTTAGGATCGGAGGGCGCGAGGCCGGCGTCGCTAACCTGCAGCATGTTGGGGTCAATCCATCCAGTTGTCGTTGGAATTGATCAGATTGCCGTCCCCATCGAACAAATCGAGGGTCGGATCCGCGAGCGCATCGGTCACGCCCGCATCGGTGAGCGAAGGTCCAATCCCGCGGATCACGACGGTCGAGAAACCGCCGCCGCCGCCACCGAGAATGAAGCCGCCGATCATGACGTTATCCCCGTTCTCGACGAAGCCGTGGGTGCTGATGATGGCCAGCTTGGAATCGGTCGTGCCTTCATCGATGTCGTAGGCCTCGACAAGTGCGACGCCGATCGTGTCGCTCACGCTCCTAACGATCGCAGTATAAGAGCCGGGATCGAGCGTCTGGACGAGCGCGGATTCCGCGTCGTCGGTCGGCGCCAGCTGGTTGTCGGTCAGGAGCGTCTGATCGGAGGCGCTCAGGTCCATCCAGTTGTCGTTCGCGGCCACAATCTCGCCGGTGGAATCGTACAACACGATCGTCGGATCCGCGAGCGGACTGGTCACGCCGGAAGCGCTCAGGGAAGGCCCAATGGCGCGGAGGACGACCATCTTTGAGTCTGTGCCATCGATGATGAAACCACCGATGAGGACATGGTCCCCGGTGCCGACGTTGGCGCGGGTCGAGATGTTCTGCGACTGCGAGGCGGCCTGCACGGTGGCGACGATCGGATCGAGTTTGAAGTCAAGCTGTTGAATCACCAGATCGAGCGTGCCCGGAGCGGCCGCGAGAGGCGCTCTTGTCAGGCCGAAATCAAGCACCAAGCTGCCGGTGAAACTGCCCGCGACCGCGATCGGAGAAGCGGGCGCAGCGAAAGTGCCTTCGTATTTGTGCAGACCCGGCATCAGGGTCCCGGTGGCGCTAAAAGGCACCGGCGGGCCGACGGTCGGCGTGGCCGTGCGTGATGGTGTTGTTGGTTAAGCTCCCCTCCGGCGTGAAGGTCGGATCGGAAACGTTGGTAAATGTTCCAGCCACTGCGGGGCTGGTCCATGAGAGAAGTGCCACAGTCGCGGCACCGAATAGAAAGGTAGATGTCTTCTTCATGTGAGTAGTGATTTGATTTTCTGTGGCCCCCTCTTCCGGGGAACACGTTAAAAAAAGATTCGAGCAAGACGGACGATCGGACGCCACAACGGCTGAACCTTTTCAGGGCCGGTCGGTGGCCCGAACACTGCTACTTCGAGTGACATGAAGCTGTTCCTTGTTCTCGTCCTGACGGTGGCAGCTTTGTTCCTCTGGCAACGGCATGGGAACGAAACCGCGTCCGCCCCGAGTTCTCAGTCCGGAGCCTCGAGCTCCACGGAGTCGGTCACGCCGCGGCCGGTTTCCGCGCAGAACTGGGCGAAGCATTCGCTCGATCGCACGCGCGAGGTGATGAGCCAGGTGGAGCAAACGCGCGACCAGAACGAGCAACACTGAGCGCGCGGGCTCCGGATCTGGCTTTCGCGCGCGGCCGGTTGCGAGGGCGCGTTTCGCGGCGCAGCTTCCGGGCATGAACGCACTCCTTTTCCGCAGCGCCGCGGCGCTTTGTTTTTTGGGAGTGGCGCTGGGCGCTTTCGGCGCGCACGCGCTCAAGGCGACGCTCCAGGCTAACGACACCGCCGAAGTTTGGAAAACGGCGGTCCTTTACCATTTCATTCACGCGCTCGCCCTGCTCGTCCTGGCTGCGCTGCCCGCCGCGAGCCGCGCGGCTTCGGGCTTATTCGTGGCCGGGATCGTGCTTTTCAGCGGCAGCCTCTACCTTCTCGCCCTAACGAACGTGAAGTGGCTCGGCGCGATCACCCCGCTCGGCGGCCTTTGCTTTCTCGCCGGTTGGATTTGCCTCCTCGTCTGGCCGCCGCTGGCCTAACGGAAAGCCGGCGGGAGCGCCGCCGCCAACCCTAGTCGAGGCGATAAATCTCGGCCAGCGCCGTCCCGCGGTCGCGGTCGCTGGTCGCGGACAAGATCGCGGTGTAGCCGCCCCGCGGCAGGGTCATCAGGATCGCGGCCTCGAGTGGATCGGAGGGCGCCAGACCGGTCGCGGCGATCTCCGATGCCTGGGAATCCTGCCAGTTATCGTTGCTCGCGAGGAGGTTTCCCTCGGCGTCGAAAAGATCGAGCCGCGGGTCGCTCAGACCAGAGAGAGACCGAAGTTATTCTAAGAGGGTCCGTTGGCCCGGATGAGAATGATATTGTCCGGCCCCACCCCAATGATGAAGCCGGCAATCATGGGAGTGGCGAGGCCCTGGATGGCACCGCGCGCACTGATATTGAGCAGAGTCGCGGTGGTATCGAGGTCGTAGATCTCGACCAAAGCCGTGCCGGTGGTCGCGTCAACCCCACCTGCACTGACGTTCTGGCCCTGCACGATGGCGGTGTAACTACCGGGCTCGAGGGTAATGACGATGCCGGATTCGAGTAAGTTCGAGGGCGCGAGGCCGGTATTAAAGATCTCGGTTTCCTGGGTA
>JBBSLW010000112.1:0-8902 GCA_038233495.1 Chthoniobacterales bacterium
ATCAGCGCGCCTCCCATAATGATCTGCGGTATCAGGACGAGCGGCACGATGTTGGCTGCGGTCTTCGGATCGGCCACGAGTGCGGAGATGACCAGGCCCAGCGCTACCCCGCTCATCGCGGTCATGAAGACGATCGCGAGATGCGGCCAGAACATTCCTCGGATCTGGAGCAAATAATTTCCGATCAGGACGAAGAGGATACACTGGACGAGCGCGAACACGCCTAACGAGGCCGTTTTCGCGAAGACGTAATAGGTCAGGCGGACGTTGAGATTGCGTTCGCGCTGGAGGACGGCGCGGTCGCGGATGATATCGTCGGCGCTGTTCGTGAGACCGAGGAACATCGCGACGATGAGGGTGAGGAAGAGATAAGTCGGGATGTGATACGCGGACGCGAAATCGTATTTCCCGCTGTCGGAATAACGCAGGATGGTCGCGATGAGGAGCGCGAGCACGGGGGCGACACCGATCGTGATCACGAGGTTGGCGCGGTTGCGCAGCTTGCTCGTGAAGGTGCGCCGCAGAAGCGTGCGCAACTGCGTCCACTCGTCGTGCCAGCGAATCCGTTCTCGCTTCTCCTGCGCGGGCGCGGGCGGCAACGGCACGACCGGTTCCCGCCGCAGCGGCACCTGCTTCACGTCCTGGATGAGGCGAAACGCCTCGTATTTGTCGCGCCAGAATTCCGGCGAATAACGGCGCGCCGGCATCAGCTGGCCGCGGTTATTCTCCTCGTAAATGATGTCGCCGCTCAGGTCGCGCAGCGGCGTCTCGAGCACGTCGAAGATGAACTCCGGCCGGGTCGTGCCGCATGACGGACACGCGCCCAGATCCGCGCCGAACTGATGCTGGTGCTCGGCTTCCGCGAAATAGCGCAGCATATCCGTCGGCGTGCCGAAGAAGACAAGCCGGCCGCCTTTGTCGAGCAGGATCGCCTTGTGAAACATCTGAAAAAGTTTCGAGCTCGGCTGGTGGATCGTGACGACGATGATCTTGTTGTGCGCCATCCCGCGGATGATCTCGATCACGTGCTCGGAATCCTTTGAGGACAACCCGGAGGTCGGCTCGTCGAAGAGGTAGACGTCGGCCGAACCAATCATGTCGAGGCCAATGTTGAGGCGCTTGCGTTCACCGCCGCTCAGCGTTTTTTTCACCGGGCTGCCGACGATGCTGTCACGCCGCTCGCTCAGGCCGAGCTCGATCAACTTGCCTTCGAGGCGCCGTGTCCGGTCGCGCCGCGAGAGATGCGGCGAACGAATCGCGGCCGCGAACCAGAGATTCTCGCCAATCGTGAGGTGCTCGTCGAAAGCGTCGTCCTGCGGGATGTAGCTGACGTAGCGCTTGAGCGTATCGAGGTGGTCGTAGAGCGACTGGCCATTGAGCGCGATCTGGCCGCGCGAGGGTTGCAGCTGGCCGCCGAGGACCCGCATGAGCGTGCTTTTGCCCGAGCCGCTCGCGCCCATTACGCAGACCATCTCGCCGCGATTAAGGCCGAAGCTGATGCCTTCGAGCGCGATGTCGCTGTTGCTGAAGCGATGGTTTACGTCCACCACTTCGAGGCTACGAATGATGTTGCGTTCTTCCTCGATGATCCGCTCCGAGAAATCGCAACGGAGGAATTGCCCGACATCGATCCGGATTGTGTCGCCATCGATCAGCGGCGCGGTCGTGCGGACCGCGACTTCGCCGACCATGATCGGGCGATCGGCTTCCAGCACTTCGAGCACGCCGATCCGTTTGTCGTAATCGCAGGAAATTTTCAGCAGAACATCGCCCGCCGTCCCCGGCGAGAGCAGGATGTCGTCTTCCTCGAGCAGGCTCGGGTTATTTGAAACGAGATATTCGGACTTCGAAGCCTTGAGCAGAAAACGCCCGCCCAGCGCGCGCGCTCGGCGCCGCAGATCGAAGAGATCCATCTCGGTGTCGTTATGAAAAATGATCCGGTCATCGAGCGATGCTTCCACCTCGGTGTTCGCCTTCAGCTTGGTGCCGTTGAGCGTGGCCCGGACGTCGCGGAGCGCTTTCACCTTTACCTTGAGCCCGAAGGTGACTTCGAGAGAACTTTCGCGCGTCCGCGAGCGTTCCAATTCCACCTCGTCGGAATCCTTGTTCACCCGCACGAAGATCTGCGGGAGCGAGACGTTCTTCTTCGCGTTGAAATAAGTCGCGAGATCCTGGAAGGAGAGAACATAGTCGCCGATCAGGATGCGCTGCCCGGGATAGATCCGGCAAAACCCGCCGCGCGCCAGGGGCCGGCCTCGCACTGAGACGGATTGGACGCCGTAGTTCTTGAGCAGGATGAGATCGTGATAGCGAAAGGCGAGGAGCCGATCGTTTCCGGTCAGGCCTTTCAAGATCACATCGGACTGGCCGTTAGGGCCAAACGAGATCGCCTCGAGCGGAGAGGCCCCGCGCTGGTAAATCTGCTGGTCGCTTTCCTCGGAGGCGTTGAGCTGGTAGACGATGTCGATCGCCTGCGCGGCCATCCCGAGTTGCGACATGAAAGAGTAGAACGCGACCACCTGCTCCTGCTTGAGCCCGGCTTGCGAGATCAGATCGTAGAGCTGCACTCCGAGCATAATTTTGCGATCGGCGCTGAGGGAAGCGGAGAGTTTCTGCGCCATCTCGGAGAGATCCTGCTGTTCGTAGAGCGCCTCGCGAAAGAGTTTACGCAGCTCGGAGTAGACCGCTTCCGGGTAGTCGTAACGCAGGAAGCCGAGGCTGGAATCGATCTCTTCCTCGAGCAGCACGCCGTCCGCTTTCGAGAAGCTGGCCAGCACCTGGATGAGGAGCGGGAGCAGATTCGGCCCCTCGGAGACACTGCGCGGCTTGCGCATCGCGCGGCGCATCCACAACCGGCCGTGCCGCCGCAGCCGATAGGCTAATGGGGTCACGCGCTGAACCGCGCGATCGATCCGATCAGCAAAATTAGAGGTGGGTTCCGGCATGAAATTACAGCGGCCAAAGTAAGTCCGAGCCCGCCCTGGCGCAACGCAGCGGCCCGGGTCCTGCTCTTTTGCAATGGCCGATGCTTCATGATAGTTTCGCGCCTCGCTTTTTCCAGCGCAGCATTAGCCTATGTCTCAGCCCGACCGTAATTCTCAAAAAGACAACAAACGTGATGGAGGCGACCCGAACTTTAACTGGCGCGGCGTCATCCTTTTCGCGATCGCTTTTGGCCTGATCGGCCTGGCCGTCCTTTTCCGCAGTGGCACTGGCTACGGCGCGGAAGAAGAAGTCCCCTACAACCGCTTCCTCGAGCTGCTCGAGCAGAAGCAGGTCGTGAACGATCCCAAGTTCCCGCTCCGCCTCGTGGTCGAGGACGGCAAACCGACCCAGACCATCCGCGGCACCTATACCCGGCCGGGAGTGGGGAATTCGCCTGTCCAGCAGATCCCTTTTCGCACCACCATCTACCTGAATTTCACCACTGATCTCCAGGAGAAACTGGCCGCCGCCAAGGTGCCGATCACGATCCGCACCGAGTCGAACGTTCTCGCGCAGGCGCTGCTCGGCTTCATCCCGATCGCGGCTTTCCTCCTCATTTTGTATTTTCTTTTCCGCCAGCAAATCCGCATGGCTGGGAAAGGCGCGCTCAACTTCGGCAAATCGAAGGCGCGCATGCTCGCCCGGGATAAGAACAAGATCACCTTCAAGGACGTCGCCGGCGTCGAGGAAGCGAAAGACGAAGTCCAGGAGCTGGTCGAGTTCCTGCGCGATCCGAAAAAATTCCAGAAGCTCGGCGGCCGCATTCCAAAAGGCGTCCTTCTCGTCGGCCCTCCGGGCACCGGAAAAACGCTCCTCGCCCGCGCCATCGCCGGCGAGGCAGATGTGCCCTTTTTCTCGATCAGTGGCTCGGACTTTGTGGAAATGTTCGTCGGCGTCGGCGCGAGCCGGGTCCGCGACATGTTTGAGCAGGGCAAGAAATCCGCGCCCTGCATTATTTTCATCGACGAAATCGACGCGGTCGGCCGCCATCGTGGACACGGCGTCGGCGGCGGACACGACGAACGCGAGCAGACGCTCAATGCGTTGCTCGTCGAGATGGATGGTTTCGATACTCAGGAAGGCGTCATCATCATTGCGGCCACCAACCGGCCCGACGTGCTCGACCCCGCGCTCCTGCGCCCGGGTCGTTTCGATCGCCAGATCACGGTCAATCTGCCCGACGTGAAAGGCCGTGAGGAAATCCTCCGCGTCCATTCCAAGAAAGTGAAACTCGCGGAAGGCGTCGATATGGGCGTCGTCGCGCGCGGCACGCCCGGATACTCCGGCGCGGAGCTGGCCAACGTCATTAACGAAGCGGCTCTCCTCGCGGCCCGTCGCGGACTCAAGGGCATCACCCTTTCCGAGCTCGAGGAAGCGCGCGACAAAGTGCGCTGGGGCAAGGAACGCCGCAGTCTCGCCCTGAGCGAAAAGGAAAAGACCAATACCGCCTACCACGAAGCCGGCCATGCGCTCCTGCTCGAGATGCTGGAGTTCACCGAGCCGCTGCACAAGGTCACGATCATCCCGCGCGGGCCGTCGTTAGGCTCGACCATGTGGCTCCCGCTCGAGGATAAATACACCCAGCGCCGCAACGAATTGCTCGACGACCTCGTCGTCAGCATGGGCGGCCGCGTCGCGGAAGAAATTGTTTTTGGCGACGTCACGAGCGGCGCTCGCGGCGACATCCAGATGGCGACCCGCCTCGCCCGCAAGATGGTTTGCGAATGGGGCATGAGCGAGAAGATGGGCATGGTCGAATACGGCGAGCACGAAGACTATGTCTTCCTCGGCCGCGACATCTCGCGCGCCCGCGATTACAGCGAAGCGACGGCGGAGCAGATCGATCGCGAAGTGCGCAAGCTGGTCGATGACGCCTACGCCCGCGCCACGGAAATCCTGACCGCGAACCGCCAGAAGCTCGAAGTGATCGCGAAAGCCCTGCTCGAATTCGAGACGCTCGACGGCGTGCAGATTCGCGAAGTGATCGAGCACGGCCGCCTGATCAATCCGCCGCCGGGGCCGCCCCCAAGTTCCGGCACGAAGCTCGCGCCGGAGAAGCCGCCCAAGCAGATTGTCGTCTCCCCCGATGTCGCTCCGCCCCTCGGTGGTGGCCTGAGCGGCGCGCCGGCGTAGGTTTTACCGCGTTCGGTAGAGCGAGACTCCGTCGAGCCGAGAGAGGACGCTGTTCTGTCGGTGACGCGCAGCCCCTGCTCGACAGAGTCTCGCTCTACCAAGTCCTGAACCGCCCGCTCCCGCTTATTCGTGGCGCTGTTTCTCGACCAGCGTCTTGAGCTGGCGCTCCATCGCCTTGAAAGCGTCGTTGATCACCTTGCTCAACGGCTCATGCATCTCGTGCGTGGCCGGCTTTTCCTCCGCGACCAGTTCGTGGCCGGGCGGGACAGTGACATCGATCCGCACCCGGAAAGGATTGCCCGAATGCTGAGAGTGGTTGGGATGTTCTACCACCACGTCGCAACGGCTGATGTGATCGCAGAAACGATCGAGCCGCGCCGCTTTGTTCCGAATGTGTTCGTCGAGTTGATCCGACTTCTCGACCCCACGATAAGAAATGCCGACCGGTAATTGCATCCCGCAGTATAAAATTCAGAGCGGCTGAAGGGAACGGAAATGATTCGAGAGCTTGGACGGCTCGACTTTGACGAGGTCGGAAGTAACGTGCTCGACCACACGATTGCGCAGCGGAGCGGGCAGCAATTCATTCACCGCGGAATGGATCGAGGCCGGCGCGGCGAAGGACCAGCCCTCGGCCGCTTCGCGTTTCACTACCTCGGCGATGTGCTCGGCGAGCTGCTTATTGATGCGGCGGTCGGTCTCTAATTCAAGCGCGGTGCGCTCGGCGATCGAGTTGGCGTGATTCGCGTTCCCGTTGCCCACCGGGAAACGGCCGGCCTGGTCGGTCAGCTTGTCGTCATAACGCCCGTGGGCATCGGTAATATCAAATGCTTGCACCAGCTGAAGGCTGGCTCCGCGGGTCGGTGTATCGTTAACTCGGTAGGCTTTCACGCCGCCGCGATCGGCGACGACGACGAGTGAAGTTGGCGTCATCATAAGGCACTTTGGATTCGCGCCCCGGATGCCTTTCGCGCTTTACTTTTCGGCCGGCTTTTCTTTCGGCGGCTCGCCGTTTTTCGGCGCGGAAAATTCCCGCTTCTTCCACGACTCGTGGCGGGCCTGGGCGGTGGAGCCGGTGGTGAGCTTGAGCAACATGGTGGCGCGGTTTTTGATCTCGACCTCGTCGCCGGCGACGTAGTCCTGCGGCTCGGCGCAGAAGCCGTTTTCCGACGCCGTGTCGAGAAGGAGCTGCCACTTCACTTCCTGCTGGCCGGGCAGGACGAATTGCAGCGGCTCGTGATGCGCGTTGATCAGGAGCAGGAAAGTGTCGTCGCGGATCGGCTCGCCTTCGAAGGTCTGGACGTCCATCGTGTCGCCGCTCAGGAGCATGCCGAGGCAGCGGACGAAGGGCGAATTCCATTCCTCGTCGCTCATCTCGTCGCCGCCGGGATTGAACCACATCACATCGCGAATCTCCGATCCGCGGATACGCCGGCCCTGGAAGAATTTCGGGCGGCGAAAGACGGGGTGATCATGGCGCAACCGGATCAGGCGCTTGGTGAATTCGAGGAGTGCCTTTTGCTCGTCGTCGTGGTTCCAATCGAGCCAGCTGATTTCGTTATCCTGGCAGTAGGCATTGTTGTTGCCCTGCTGGGTGCGCGCGAACTCGTCGCCGGCGGTCAGCATCGGGACGCCTTGGGAAAGGAAGAGAGTGGTGAGGAAATTGCGGCGTTGCTGAAGGCGGAGCTGCTTGATTTTCGGGTCGTCGGACGGGCCTTCGACGCCGTGATTCCAGGAGTGATTGTTATTGTCGCCGTCGCGATTCTCTTCGCCGTTGGCTTCGTTATGCTTGTGGTTGTAGCTGACAAGATCGTTGAGGGTGAAGCCGTCGTGGGCCGTGATGAAATTAATGCTCGCGTAAGGCCGACGCCCACTGTGCTGGTAGAGATCGGGGCTTCCCGTTAGGCGATAAGCCAGCTCGCCGATCTTGCCTTCGTCGCCTTTCCAGAAACTGCGCACGCTGTCGCGATATTTCCCGTTCCACTCCGCCCAGAGAACGGGGAAATTGCCGACTTGGTAACCGCCTTCGCCCACGTCCCACGGCTCGGCGATCAGCTTAGTCTGCGAGATGACCGGGTCCTGGTGAATGATCTCGAAGAAAGCGTGGAGCTTATTCACGCCATTCGCGTCGCGCGCCAAGGTCGAGGCGAGGTCGAAGCGGAAACCGTCCACGTGCATCTCGGTGATCCAATAGCGCAGGCTATCCATCACCAGCTGGAGCGTGCGGGTGTTGAGGAGATTGAGGGTGTTACCCGTGCCGGTGAAATCGAGATAGAAGCGCGGGTCCTCCGGCATGAGGCGGTAATAGGCCTCGTTGTCGATCCCGCGGAAGCTGAGCGTCGGGCCCATGTGATTGCCTTCGCCGGTGTGGTTGTAGACCACGTCGAGGATCACCGCGAGCCCGGCGGCGTGGAGGTTGCGCACCATCTGCTTGAACTCCGTCACCTGCCCGCCGCTCGCGCCGCTGGAGGAATACTTTGGGTCGGGAGCGAAGAAACCGATCGAGTTGTAGCCCCAATAATTCGTCAGGCCACGATCGACCAGCGTCTTGTCGTTGACGTGATGATGAACCGGGAGCAGCTCGACCGCGGTCACCCCAAGCTCTTTCAGATATTTGATCGACGCCTCGCTCCCGATCCCGGCGTAGCTGCCGCGGATTTCGGCCGGGACCTGCTCATTGAGCTTGGTAAACCCCTTCGGGTGCATCTCGTAGATCACGGTGCTGTGCAGTGCCGTGCGGGGATGTTGATCGCCGCTCCAATCGAAGGAGTCGTCGATCACGATTGCCTTCGGCATTCCCCAGGCGTCGTCGCGGAAGTCGCGGGACAGATCCTCATTCGAGCCTCCCACCACGTAGCCAAACATTTCGTCGGCCCAATTAATCCGGCTGGAGATCGCCTTGGCATAGGGATCGATCAGGAGCTTGGAGCTATTGAAGCGCCGGCCGCGCTCCGGGTCGTAGGGACCGAAAACGCGGAAGCCATAGAGCTGCCCCGGCCGCACGTCGGGCAGGAAGATGTGCCAGACCTGATCGGTGTGTTCCGTCATTGGGATGCGGATATTCTCCTGGCGGGCATCGGGCGAATCGAAGAGGCAGAGATCGACCGACGCGGCCAGCTCGGAAAAGATGGCGAAATTCACACCATTGCCGAGCCAAGTGGCGCCGAGCGGATAGGGATGACCGAGCCAAACTTTAACCGGAGTCATAAATGCGAACGGTGTTTATCCCATTCGCCGCTGGGAGAAGCAAGAGACGCGACAAATTCGCACTGTATCTTCCGCTGTCTCAGCGGATCTAAATGTTCGGGACGCGCTACGACTCGCAGGCGACTGACGCCGACCGCGCACCGCGCTTACGGCTTGGCGGCGGCTTTCGGCATGACCCCGACCTTTTGGGCGAAAGCGATGAAGCGCGGGTCGTCCTTGTAGGCGCGCAGGAAAGGATCGTTCAGCAGCTCGGTCACACCCGTGTCGTGCGTGGTCCAGGCGTGCTCCAGCCACTCGAACATCTTCTCCGGTTCTTTGCGCAGGGCATAGACAATGGCGATCTGGCTGCCGGACTCGTCGCCGTTTTCGTCGATCAGTTTATTCAAGGCCGCGTCGGCCTCGGCGCGGTCGCCGTTGGCGAAATGGGCCAGCGCGAGTGCGTCGGTGCGCCAGAACGGATCGGTTTCCTGGTTCGCCAGTTCGACGGCGGCGCCGGCTTTGCCGCGCAGAATCTGAATGATCGCCAGTTGCGTGTAGCTCTTAGCGGACTGCGGCTGCAGCGCGATGACCTTGCGCA
>JBBSLW010000113.1:0-8723 GCA_038233495.1 Chthoniobacterales bacterium
CTCGCCAGTGATAAGTTTCCAGAGCAGGACCATGAAACCGCTGTCGGCGATAGTGATCTCGGCGGTGAGGAGGGTCCGGCGATAGCCTTCGTCCCGGCTAAGGGCGATCATGGAAGGGGCGGCCGGGGCGCAGAGCAATCCGCCGCGCCGGGTGATTTCCTCGACCGCTTCGCGCGATGTGCCGCCGAAAAATTCAATCCCCAGAATCCGATGACTGCGCGGCATGGAGCCAAGGGAAAGTAGAAAGGCAAAAGTAGAAAGTAGAAAGTGTATGAACCGGGCGCTCGAACGGCAAAGATGGCGAGCGGTGCGCAGCAACAAACCAGAAGGAGGAATTGGAAATCTGGAAACCAGAAAGCCAGGAAGGGGAATGAATCAGGAACGCTCGCCGGGCAGGCCTATCTCTTTTTCTTCCGCTGGGAACCGGGCACGGCAACTGTCCTGCGCGCGCGGGCGCATCGGCCCGATATCTGCCTCCCGGCGGTCGGCTGGCGGCCGACGGGTGAGCCGGAGACGCGTTCCTACGAGGTCGGGCCGGGTCTCGCGCTGCCCTTCCAGCATTTCAGCTTCGTGCACGGCGAGCCGGGCCGGCCGCCGCTCTATGCGGAGACGTTTTTCTGTCTGCGCGAGGATCGCGTCCGGGCCGACACGCCCCGCCCTAACGAGACGCTTCCCTTCAGCCGGTGGAGCATCCCGGAGCGCTGGACGGTGGTGCGACAGGGTTGCGCAACCCCGGCCAGCAAGTGATGGAGTTCGTTCTGCTGACGCGAAAGAAGCTGAGCCGCGCCGAGGTCGAAACCCACTTCGCTCAACTCGTGCCGGGACTCGTAAAGGCAGAAGTCAAAAGGTAGAGGGTAGAAGTGGAAAACGATCTGAGGGAGCGCACGACACATTTCGCCGTTCGGATCGTGCAGATGTTTGTCGCGCTCCCGAAGCGAACCGAAGCACAGGTCCTCGGCAAACAGAAGCTCCGTTCCGGCACTTCGATTGGGGTCAATTACCGCGAAGCGCATCGTGCCCGGAGCAAAAACGAATTCATCGCCAAGTGCGGCGACAGCCTGCGAGAGGCGGAGGAGACAGCATATTGGCTCGAGTTGATCGTGGCGTCGAACATCGTTAAGCCAGATAGATTGGAATCACTGCGGCAAGAAACAGAGGAATTGATCGCTATCTTCGTAACAATCGTGAAGCGCTCAAAAGGTTCGTGATTTCTTCCTTCATCCCTTCCTTAAAGTGCCTCTCGACCCATCCTTGATTGACCCCGAAGTGCGCCAGCGGCAGCGGCTGCGACGCCGTGGGCTGAAGATCGGCGGCGCGATCCTGCTCGTGCTGGTGGTCGGGCTTTTCGTGGCGCGCCCGGTGCGCAACGCGATCAAGGGCTGGCAGGCGCGCCGCCACGCTGAGAAAGCGTTTCGTTTTATCGAGACCGAAAAGTGGAACGACGCGCAGAAAGAAGCGAGCGCCGCCTACCAACTTCGCCCGACCGAGCCGGCCGCGCTCCGGGCCATCGCGCGTTTCCTTTCCCGCACTCGGCAGGCCGAGGCGCTCGGTTTCTGGAAAGCGGTCCGCGAGAAGGAACCGCTGACCCGCGAGGATCTACGCGACGAAGCGGCCAGCGCCATCGCCGCCGGTGAGACTTCGACCGCAAACATTGCCGTGCAGGAGCTCGAGGGCCCGCGCGAAGGCGGTCCCCGCGCCGCCGATCATCTCCTCGCCGCGCAGGTCGCCGCGCAGAAAAACGATCGCGAAGCCGCCACGGCCTTGCTCGACAAGGCGCTGTCCGATCCCCAGGTGACCGAGCGCCAGCAACTCCAAGCCGCCCTTTTCCAGCTGGCGCTGGTCAATCCCGGGAACGCCTCCGAGTTGCGCACCGCCGCCTGGACTCGCCTGAGCCAGCTCGCCCGCGGCCGCGGCGAGGTGGCGCTCGACGCCCTCAGCATCCTCGCCCAGCACACCCTTTCCGCACCTAACGAGATCGCGTCCGACCCGGCCATCCTGCCCGACGAAGAAGTGATCCGCGCGCTCGAGGCGCACCCGCTCAGCCGTGCCCCGCAGAAGTTGCTCGCGCTCGACCTCCAGATGCACGCCGACCAAAGCCAGCGCGAAACTTTCATCGCACAGGCGATCGATACCTGGCGCGGCTCGGATAACGAAGCGCTCGCCGTCCTCGCCCGCTGGCTCAACAGCAAAGGCGAATACCAGCGCGAGCTCGACACCGTCCCGCTGGAGCGCGCGCTCCAGACCCGCGAGCTTTTCCTGCGACGGCTCGACGCCCTCGGCGCGCTCGGGAATTGGGCCGAGATCAAGCGCCTCCTGCAGACGGAAAGTTTCCCGCTCGATCCGATGATCGAGGCGATGTATCTGGCGCGTTGCAACCAGCAGCTCGGCGAAGTGACCGCGGGCGAGAACAACTGGCAGCGTGCCCTGGAAGCCGCCGGCGGCGATGGCCAGAAGCTTTTGACGCTGGCCGATTACGCGGAGAAAAATGGCGCGGCAAAGATTGCGGAAAGCGCCTACGACATCGTCGGGCGCGACAACCCTCGGGTGCGGATCGCGCAAGGCGGCCGGCTCCGCCTCGCGCAACAGCGCCGCGACACGGCGAAGATGCACGCCGTTCTCGCCGAGATGCTTCAGCAATGGCCGCACGACACCGCGATCCAGAACGACGAAGCGTATACGCGCCTGCTGCTGGCACGCGCGAAGGATGAAGGCAGAAGGATGAAGGATGAAGCGGGGAATTCGTCCCCAAGAACAAGTAACCAGGAACTGATAACCGTTGAACAACTCGCGGAGCGACTGGTTCGACTCGAGCCCGCCAGCCTCCCGCATCGGACGCTGCTCGCGCTGGCCCGTTTAAAACAAGGTCGCGCGGAAGCCGCGATGGAGATTTACGAGAACCTGACCGTCCCCCCGAACACCACCTCGCCCGCGGCGGTCGCGGTCCATGCCGCAGTCCTGGCCGCGAGCGGCCGAGACGAAGACGCCCGCGTCGAAGCCGGCGCGGTCAACTGGGAGCAACTGCTCCCAGATGAACAGGCGTTAATTGAGCCGCTAAGGCGGACGCCTTAGCGTCTCAATTGGTTATCCGTTAACGGTTAATGGTTAACAGGGAAGATGAGCGAAGCGAGACGCTCGATTCCGAAGAACCAGGAACAAATAGCCGAGAACCCGGCGCAATGCGCGGGTGCAAGGTTCAGAACATAGGTAACACAAGAGGTTCGAGACATAGGTAACGGTGGAGCGGTAAGAGGGTGCTAAAAATGGCGCTCTATGCCGTGGAAGAAGACAGAACCTATGGAAGAACGAATCGAGTTTGCGTTGCAGGCGATGCGACGCTCAATTTTTGGCGTTGTGCCAAGAGTATAGGATCAGCGCGAAGACGGCGTATAAATGGAAGGAGCGATTTTTGCGCGAAGGGATGGTGGAAGAGTCGCGGCGACCGCACCGCACCCGCCAACAGTTGCCTGAAGAGGAGCTGTGCGACATCGTCCGGCTGAAGCTGGCCCACCGCGCATGGGGGGCCGCGCAAAATCCGAGAGTTGTATTTGCGCCGGCATGAGGTGGCGAGCGAGAGCACCTTTAAGCGCATCTTGGAACGAGCGGGGCTGACGGAAAAGCGGCGGCGAAGGAGTGCCAGTAAAGGGGGCATTTTTTCGCAGTGGGCGGCGGGGGCAGGAGCCGAACGAAGTGTGGACGGTAGATTTTAAGGGCTGGTGGAGAAGTTACGGGAGGCGTTGTGAACCACTCACGGTGCGCGACGAGGCCAGCCGCTAGTCCTGGAACTGCGGGTGATGGACAATGCGCACACCGAGACGGCGCGGGCCAGATTCGAGCGGCTCTTTGCGCGAGCGGGTTCGCCGCAGGCGATCCGGAGCGACAACGGGTCGCCCTTTGCGTCGGTCCACGGGGTCTTGCGATTGAGTCGGCTCTCGGCTTGGTGGGTGGCCTTAGGGATCGACTTGAAGCGAGGCCGGCCCGGGCATCCGCAGGATAACGGGGCCCACGAGCGGATGCACCGCGAAATCGAGGCTTTGGGAGAAAGCGAGCAGGCGGCCATGGATATGTGGCGCGAGAGTAAAACTGCAGATCAACCAAAAATGTGTAAACAATGAACAACAAAGTGTTACCCATGTCCTAACCCAAAAGCGTTACCGATGTCCTGGCTGCGCCGACGCCCGTCGATCACTCGTCACAGGTCACTCGTCCCCGGAGCGGCTTTGAGAATCTTTTTGGGCACTAACCTTTTCTTGTTGACGGATTTCGGTTCGCTTGATTTTATTTTTTGTCTAACCCCAAAATCCCCAACCCCGATGCCCCCAAAGCATGATCCTTATCAAGGGGGACGCGCGCGCGCGTTAGACCTGTTTCTTATCTTCTTCGTCCTCCTGATGATCGTGATCGCGACCGTCACCGCTCCTCCACACCGGGAGGATCCCCGCGAGCCCTCCATGAACCAAATCTTGGCCACAAATTCTTCCCGATGAAGTGGACCGGCTTCTCTGGGCGTGGGTTCCCCTCCGGGTTGTTCGGGCGGTCCCGCTCCGGGCGGTCGTTCCGCGAGGCGCCGAACTGGACACGCGAGGGCGCGTGCGCTCCCCGGATCCGCCGGCGGTCGTCCCTCCTCCCCACCTCTTCTTTTCCCATCCGTGTCATCCGCGCAATCCGTGGTTTAGCGATCGGCGACTAACGAATAACTTTCGCCCGCCCCCTTGCTTATTCCCCAAAGCCGACGACAGTAGCGGCTCTTGGATAAGTTCTGTTCTGTTCGTAGTGCGGTAGATCGTCAGGTGAGATTCCTCATTGGTGATTCTGAAACCCGATTCCCGGGAACGGCTCTGTAGCTCGCAGGTATTGCTCCAAAAATCACAAATGAAACTATACGTAGGAAATCTCTCTTTTGAGACCACTGAAAATGAATTACGCAGCCTCTTCGAGCAGCATGGCACCGTCACCGACGTCGCCATCCTGAACGATCGGGAAACCGGCCGCTCGCGCGGTTTCGGCTTTGTCACCTTCTCTGACGCGACCGGCGCCAACGCCGCCATCTCCGCCCTCAATGGCAAAGAAGTGCAGGGCCGTGCCCTGACGGTGAACGAAGCGCGCGCTCGCGAAGAGCGTCCGCGTGAATTCTCCGGCGGCCGCCGATAGATCGACCGCTTTTGATTTGCGGGCCGGCGTTTCCTGCGGGAAACGCCGGCTTTGCTTCTTAAAAAATTACCCATGGCTGTAGACCCAAAAAAAGCGATCGAAATCGAAGGCAAGGTGATGGCCGTTCTGGCCGGCACCATGTTTCGCGTACAACTGGCTAATGAGCATGTCGTGCTCGCCCATATCTCGGGCAAAATGCGCAAGCGTTTCATCCGCCTGACAACAGGCGACCGCGTGCGTCTGCAAATGTCCCCCTACGATGTGGACAAGGCCCGCATCGTGTATCGACTCGGGTAAGCTGGATTAAATCGGGAATCCAGGATTCCATAAGACGAGTTCCCCTTCGGGCGGGCGATGCATCTGCTTTGTCGTTGCCCTGCGTTAGTTGATCTGTTTTAGGCCTTTGGCGATGAAAACTCGGACGGGACGGCGCCCGTCCCTCCAAATGTGAGGCGCTCTGCCTCTCATTGGCCTTCCCCTTCTGATTCCTGGCTTCCTGGGTTTCAAATTTCTTTGGCCCTTCTGCGCGCGGCGTTTCTCGTGAACCAGGACGCGTTAGCTCCGAAGGTCTGTTCGCCGAGGTGCCGAACAGTGCGTGCGAGGCGCACGCGCTCCCCGGACGCAGGCGAGGCGCCCTTCGTTCTCGATTCTCGGTTCTCCGATCTCGGTTGTCGGTTCTCGATTCTCCGTTCTCGGTCCCCCGTTCCCTCCGCCTTCGACCTTCTACTTTCCACTTTTCACTTTCTACTTACATTCGGCCATGCCTTACAAAGACCTCACTCCGCCCGCGGGCGACAAGATCACCAGGACCGATAAGCTGAGCGTGCCGGATCAGCCGGTGATTCCTTTCATTCGGGGCGACGGGACCGGTCCCGATATCTGGGCAGCAAGCGTGCGAGTGATGAATGCCGCGGTCGAGAAGGCTTACGGCGAGAAGAAGAAGATTTCGTGGTTCGAGGTCTTCGCCGGACAGGCCGCGAAGGATAAGTTCGATGACTGGCTGCCGGACGACACGGTCGCGGCTTTCCGCGAGTACCTGGTCGGGATCAAGGGCCCGCTGACGACGCCGGTTGGCGGCGGGATCAGCTCGCTCAATGTCGCGCTCCGACAGATGCTCGATCTCTACGTCTGCCTGCGCCCGGTGCAATGGTTTGAAGGCGTCCCCTCCCCCGTGAAACGCCCGGAGAAGGTGAACATGGTCATCTTCCGCGAGAACACGGAGGACATCTACGCTGGCATCGAGTGGGCCGGCGGCACGCCGGAAGCGAAGAAGGTGCTCGATTTCCTGGAAAAAGAGTTCCCGAAAGCGTTCGGCAAAATCCGGTTCGGCACGGAAAAGAAAGCGCAGGAATTCTGGGCGGCCGTTGGTGCCAAGGATTTCCCGACCGATGTCAAAGTCGGCGTCGGAATCAAGCCGGTCAGTTATTCCGGCAGCGTGCGCCTCATCCACAGCGCGATCAGTTACGCGATCGAGAACAAGCGCAAGAGCGTGACCCTGGTGCACAAGGGGAACATCATGAAGTTCACCGAAGGCGCGTTTCGCGATTGGGGCTACGAAGTGGCGAAGTCTTTCTTCGGCGCGGAAGAGCTCGATGGCGGCCCCTGGTGCAAAATCCCGGAAGGCAAACCGGGCGCCGGCATTGTGATCAAGGACGCGATCGCGGATATCACGCTCCAGCAGGTGCTGACGCGGCCGGACGACTTCGACGTCATCGCGACCTTGAATTTGAATGGCGATTACCTGAGCGACGCGCTCGCCGCGCAGGTCGGCGGGATTGGCATCGCGCCGGGTGGGAACATTAATTACATCACCGGCCACGCGGTTTTCGAAGCGACCCACGGGACGGCGCCGAAGTATGCGAACCAGGACAAGGTGAACCCGGGCTCGGTCATTCTCTCGGGCGAGATGATGTTCCGCTACATGGGGTGGACGGAAGCGGCCGACCTGATCGTGAAAGGCCTGAACGGCGCAATCGCGAGCAAGAAGGTAACCTATGATTTCGCGCGACTGATGGAAGGCGCGACCGAGATCAAGTGTTCCGCGTTCGGGGATAACGTGATCGAGCATATGTAGGCGGCGGGACGCGCCTGGAACGGATTGTAGGGCGGGCGCTTCGCCTGCCCCGGTTCTGAATCTGGGCAAGCGAAGCGCTTGCCCTACATCGGTCGGCCGCATGCCATCGCCGCCATGGCGCATCCCCCGAGGATACCGGTCTGGCTTCGAGCAGATCAGGAGGTCATTTACTTCCTGACCTTCTGCATCGCGCGCCGGGAGCGCGTTCTGACGAACGAGAACGGTCTCGCAGCGTTTCAGCGCGCCATCCCTGCGCCTAACGAACTGGAATGTGATCGCCGCAGTTCTGATGCCCGATCATGTGCACCTCTTGATCGCGCCGGCGGATCGCGAGGCGGCTGTCGGCAACGCGTCCGGGGCGATCAAGCGATGGATGCGCCAGGATCTGGCCGCGGAATGGCAATGGCAGCCGGGGAGCTTCGATCGCCTGCTGCGCTCAGACGAATCGCCTGAAGAGAAGTGGCAATACATCCGGGAGAACCCGGTGCGCGCGGGGCCTGGGTGGAGAGATGGCAGGATTGGCCTTATCGCCCCGGGTTTGAATTGTAGGGCGGGCGCTTCGCCTGCCCCACGGGTTCGCCTGCCCACGGGTCGCTCCATTTTGAAACTGGGCAGGCGGGACGCCCGCCCTACAATCGGAGCGTCTTCCTTCCAGCCGTACGCTTGCCCTCCCTCCCGGGCCGGTTTAAATCTCGGACCATGTACCGCTTTCGACCGTTTGTCGTCGCCTTCGCCCTAACGATCGTTTCGCTGCCGCTTTTCGCCGCGCCTTCGCCTTCGCCCGCGACCTCCCCCGCGCCGGCGGGCCAGCCCGCGCTCCAGGAACGCGCCGACCATTTCCTCGAGCTCATGAACTCGAGTTACCAGGCGCTCTACAAGGTGAACAGCGAGGCGCAATGGAACGCCGTGCGCGACGTGAAACCAGAAAACGACGCCGCTTCCGAGGCCGCCGGCAAAGCCTACGCCGCCTTCAACGGCAACCCGGCGGTGATCAATACCGCGCGGGAATTGCTCGCCCAGCGCGCGCAGCTGGATCCGCTCACCGCGCGCCAGCTCGACCGCGTTCTGCTCAATGCCGCGGAAGGTCCGATGACGAATCCGTTGCTCGTTGGGCGCAGGGTCGCGGCCGAGACGCTGCAGGCTTCGCTCCTCAATCGCTTCGAGTTTAAACTCAAGGGCAAACCGGTCACGGCTAACGGCATTGATAATTTGCTCACGAGCAGCACCGATCTCGGCGAGCGCAAAGCCGTCTGGGAAGCTTCCAAGGAAATCGGGCCGACGCTAAAGGAGCACCTCATGATCCTGCGCGATCTGCGCAACGGCGTGGCCGGAGAGCTGAATTATCCCGATTACTTCTCGCTCCAGGTCGCCGCCTACGGGATGACGACCGACGAGATGGTGAAGATGAACGAGCAGTTCATGAACGACCTGCGCCCGCTCTATCTGCAGCTTCATACCTGGGCGAAATACAAACTGGCGGAAAAATATCATCAGCCGGTGC
>JBBSLW010000114.1:0-8637 GCA_038233495.1 Chthoniobacterales bacterium
CCGGCTGACCTCCCGCTGGTACGGACGGATGACGTTGGGCTGCCCGCGTGGCGCAGCAACTTTCGCCGCGAAGAATTCGAAGCCGCCGTCGCCAGCGCGAAAGAGTACATCCGCGCGGGGGATGTTTTTCAAGTCGTGCTCTCGCAGCGCTTCGAATGCGACTTCGCCGGCGACGCGCTCGAGCTCTACCGCTGCCTGCGCTTCGTCAATCCTTCGCCCTACATGTTTTGTCTTAAATTTGGTGGCGATTTTGCCCTCGTCGGCAGCTCGCCCGAACTGCACGTGCGGCTTCTCGGCGAGACTGTCGAAATCCGCCCGATTGCCGGTACGCGACCGCGCGGTCGAACGCCGGAGGAAGATGAACGCAACGGCACCGAGCTGCTGAGCGATGCGAAAGAACGGGCCGAGCACATCATGCTGGTGGACCTCGCGCGAAATGACGTCGGCCGGATCGCGGAATTCGGCAGCGTGCAGGTAACGGAGTTCATGAACATCGAGCGCTACAGCCATGTCATGCACATCGTCTCAAACGTGATTGGCCGGCTGCGTGGAGATCGCGATGGGTTCGACCTGATCCGAGCGACTTTCCCAGCGGGGACCGTCTCAGGCGCACCGAAGATTCGCGCGATGCAGATCATCGCCGAACTCGAGCAAACCCGGCGAGGCTGTTACGCCGGAGCGATCGGTTATTTCGGCTTCGACGGCAATCTCGACTCCTGCATCGCGCTTCGCTCCGCGGTCCTGAAGAATGGCAAAGCCTACTTCCAAGCTGGCGCTGGCATTGTCGCCGATTCGGATTCCGCGGCGGAATTCCAAGAGACTCTGAACAAGGCCGGCGCGGTCGCTCGCGCGCTCGCGATGGCGTCTTCCGCTGTCTCTAAGGGGTCGCCCTGAAGCTGCTGTCAGCGGCCCGCAAAGCTTCGCCCGCGGTCCAGAGCGCGGCACCCAGGAAATCAAATCCTTGGCAATGAACGGTCCCGGCATCGGCGACAAAAAGGGAAAGCCGTAATTAGGTTGCCAGACGCCGGGTGTGCTCAGAAGAAAAGTCATCGTGAGCAGGAACATGATGACTGCACCGATGCTTCCGAAGGCGGAGAGCTTCGGGGCCACGCAACGCAGGGCAATCAAAAGGCCGAGCGTGATCTCAATCACTCCCAGCACCGCTGCAAAACTGCGCACACTCATCACTCCATAGGCCAGGAGCGGCAAATTGGCGACCAATCCCTGAATGCCTTCCGCTTCGTAGGCGGTGAATTTTAACAGTCCCACCCAGAGCAAGACTGCGACCAGGCCATAGCGAATGACGCCCGCGCCAACTTTTCCCAGACTATTTCCGGGCCCGCCCGCCATCTCGGTTTCCAAGAAGTTTGCGCGGGTGCAGTTGCTCCCGAGCGAAGGGCTGCTCGAAGGGACGCAACGCGCCGAGCATCCCGATTACGAGCCGGACTTGAATTTCAAGAGAGCGAAACCGGAGAGCGATGTTGAGCAGCAAACTCTCATCTAAAGAACCGCTCCTTCTGAATCGCCGCGTGCCTTGTCCTAAGACTGAATATCCTGCGGGAGCTTGCGGAAGGTCACGCGGATTCCAAGTTCGTGAATCTTCGCAGACCAACCCGCGCAACCCCGCTCCTTGTTTGCTCGCATTGGCCAACAACGCTCAAGGTCGCTGGCGAAAGATGAGACAATATTTACGGGTCGCGAGCCGTGTCTTAATTCGCTCGGCGAGTAATTGCACGCCCGAGGTTAGTCCAACCGCTGGCGATAGCGAGGAGTGGACATTGCTCTGCTGGAATCAGACCAACCAACGGACGGAACACTGTGGATTGATGCGCAGCTGAGACCCGGTGGCGGAGCGCGTCGCGACGGCGCACCAATGTCGCGCCGTTGGCCGCCACAAGAGAAACGACCAATCACTTTTGTGATCCACTGTTTCCGGTTCGAAGCTCGCCGCAATCACGCCGTCTGCGATCCGGAATGCGATGCGGTGAAACGGGAACGCGAAGCCAAGGCCACGGGCCTTCGCGTAGGCTTCCTTCAGGGTCCAGGTGGAATAAAAGCGATCGCGCTGCTCCGTAGTCGGCAGCGCCCGGAGCGCCGCCGCCTCGCATGGGGCAAAGAAGCGCTCGGCCAGGGCAACCAGATCGCTGGAATCTCTGGCCGCTTCGACATCGATCCCGGCCTCGAGGTTCCGCGTCACGACGCAGGCGACAAGCTCCCGCGTATGCAAAGATTGAAGCGCTCGCCCTGCAGCCGAGCAAGGACCCCGAGGCCGCGATCCATTCGCTCTCCCGGCCGGCAGCTACACCGCGATTCTGCGCGGGAAGGACGACACCACCGGCGTTGCCCTGGTCGAGGTGTACCAACTTAACCTGCAATAGGCCCTACCCTAACGAATTGCCTAACGACCGCCGAGGCGGTTGTCGAAAGCAAACTCAACTGGCTTCTCCCGGCGGAGCTGACGAAAACGCGGATGGGCCGGGTTGAGGAGAAAGTTTCGTTCCGACGGGAGAATCACACTCGGCACGGCTAGGACGACGGAGCGCGCTTCCCGCACCCAGCGATCGCCGATGCTCATGGTGGCCGGCCCCGGCGGGGAAGCGCGCCAGTCGGGCGGCAATTTTTTCGGCGCGAGCACTTCCATTTCCGCCTCCTCCCATTCCACGAAATAGGCGAGATACCGGCTTTGAGGCGGGAGGGGCTGGAGGTGGACGAATATCTCCAGCGCGGCGAGCGATTGATGTTCGCTCAGGTAAACCACCGCCACCCCACGGGAATTCCAGCGGCCGCCGAAGCGCCTCGCGCCTTCGCCCGAGAAGGCTTCCCGGCCGGGCTTGTCGATCCGCCAGCCGGAAGGCATCAGGAATAAACGCCGTAGTCGATTCGGCCGAGGAGATTTTCCACTTCGCGCGCGCCGGTCTCGGTCTGGGCGTAATCGAGCGGGACGGCGCCGCCCAATCCGCGCTGCGGCGCCTTCAGCCATCGGCGCGCTTCCTCGAGGCTGCCGAAGAGCTGCACCGCCTGGCCGAGAAGGCGGGCAAAGCGGAGCACCTTGTCCGACTCATCGGTCGTTAGGCGGCCACTCGCCTTGCGCCGATGCAGGGTGGCGCGGGCCAGGCCGAGCTGTCCGGCGAGGCGATCGAGCGGCAGATCCAATTGCTCGCGGAGCGATTCCAGCTCGGCGAAATCGAGGCCTTCCTGCACGACTCGGATCACCTTGGCCGGCGAAGGATTCGGTTTTTTTGTCGCGATATGCAGTGCGACCAAACCCTGCCCCAATGAGCTCACTTTTGCTCGTTTCATATGAAACAACCTATCGTATTAAATGGAACAACGCAAACTGGAGCAGCCAGCTCATAAGTACACAGGCGCTGTAGTCACGGCGCTGCGTCGCCGTATTCGCACCTTGGGAACGCCCTGACGCAGCGGGGCGGCTACCGCGTTCGCACCGGCATTTATGAGATGGCTAGATCGCTTGGCTTCTAAGCGCGCCGCGACCTCTTGTCCGCGATTTCCCCAGCGCCGCGACTAGCGCGTGTCATAAAATTCGACGAGGCCAATCCCGGTTCCTCCGTTGGCACCGCGCACGATGGCGGTGTAGAGCCCGGACGGGAGGAGGGCGAAGAGGGCGGATTCCTTCTCGTTAGGCGGCGCGAGACCGGCGGCGATCAATTCGGCTTCCTGCGTTTCTCTCCAGTCGTCGTGGGTGGCAATAATTGCGCCGGATTGATCATGCACCTCAATCGTGGGGTTCCCCTAACGAATCAGCAATGTTGAATGCCGCGAGCGAAGGTCCCATCGCCCGCGCGACGATCGACGCGCTCTCCGGTCCGGTCAGGATCAGACCTGCGATCATGACCGCGTCGCCGCTTTGCACCGAGCCGCGGGTGCTGACATTTTGCAATCGCGAATCGGAGGCGGGCGATGTGTCGTAAACCTCGACCAAGGCGATGCCGTTCTGCCCGCCATCCCCCTGCAGGACGGCGGTATACGCACCCGGTGCTAGCATGGCGACGATGGCAGATTCGCGATCGTCGAGCGGTGCCAACCCGCTGGCGATGATCTCGGTCTCCTGCGATTCGCGCCAGTCATCATTCTGCGCGATCAACTGACCGGCCGAATCGTACAATTCCAATCGGGGATTGAGAAGCGCGCCGGCCAGGCCGGAGCCATCACCATGCAGAGAGGGTCCGATCGCCCGAATGACAACGCTTTTCTCGGCTGTTCCTGTGATGATAAAGCCGCCGATCTCAACCCCATCCGCGGTTCCAACCGACGCGCGGGTGGAAATATTAGCGACTTTTTCAGGCGCGACTCCGTTGAGCCGCACGATGCCATTGACGGCGGCGCCGTTCACTTGACTGAAATTCCCGGCCGCCAGCACCTGGCCATCGACCTGTAGAAGCAATTGGTTTATCGCAGCATCCGAAGCAAAAACCGGGGCAAAACTGGAGTCGGGGGTGCCATCGATATGCAGACGAGTGACTGTGTTGGTCCCAAGGTAAATACTATCCCGCTCGACCGCCGCGGAGGTGGCGTCAGTCATGACGGGGCTAAAGCTTTCGTCGATGCTGCCGTCGGGATTGACCCGGGTCAGGAAAGTGAAAAGGCCGAAGTTCGTGATCAACACTTTGCCATCCGGCTGCAGGGCCACGAGCGAGTTGAAAGGTCCGTTGGTAAAATCAAAACTCTCATCGAGCGCGCCGTCGCTCTCCAAACGCACCGGACCGATACCCGGTGTGCCATGAATCGCGGAAAAATTCCCGTTGATCAGGATACGTCCATCCGGTTGGAGGAGTATCTGCGTCACCCCTCGACCGGCATCCAACCCCGGGTCGAAACTGGTATCCTGGGTGCCATCGGGATCCAAGCGCACGAATCCCTCACCATGGCCCACGAGCAGCTCTCCGTCGGGCTGCACCGCGATCGCCTGCACGCCATCGGAGTTGGGCGCGGTGTAGGAAAACAAAGGGTCACACTCGCGGCTCGAAATTTCCCGCTGTGGCCAAGATTTTCCCGTCCTCTTGCAGCGCGATCGGGCCGCCTCCAGCGGCCGGCATAAAGGTCGTATCGAGCGTGCCATCCGCGTTCAACCGCGCGAGCGAAGGACGGGCGACTCCATTCACAGTCGCAAAAGATCCGCTAATCAACAGCTTTCCATCCGGCTGCACGATCCCAGTAGTCACGCTCGGCGGAGAAACCTGGTCGGCGGATTGAATTATCGGATTGTAGGCCGGATCGATCGACCCGTTCGGGTTCAGTCGAAGCAAGGAATGATGGGCTCCGTCCGCGGTTTCGAAACTTCCGCCGACAATGATTTTGCCGTCCGCCTGGAGAGAGAGGGGCTTGGTATAGTAAGGCTGCGCGATCAAATCAATCTCGACGCCGGAGGCATCGAAGGTGGAATCGACTGAACCTTCAGAATTGAATCGGACAACTGCGCCACTCGGGGCGAGACCGATCCCGTTGAAACTACCGCCGAGGACGATCTTGCCGTCAGTTTGCAAGACCACGCCGGAACCGGTTCCGGGAGAGATCTGCAGCGGACCCCGGCCGGCATTGAAGGTAGGATCGATGCTACCCGGCTGCGGCGCGGGGAAGGCCGAGAGCGAGAAAAAAGCCGCGGCAACCTGCCATCGCGCTGCCTTCGGCCAATCCCGGGGGCTCATGGCTAAGATTGTGCGAGGGCCGCAAAACGTCGTCAATCCTATTTCTTGGCATTATGGGAGGAATGCCAGCTCCAGGCAGAGATCTTGTACCCAAGACGCCAAACATGATCCCCTTTCGGGTAGCGCGCGCATTCTGTGCGCCGGCGACGGTGTTTCACCGTCGCGGACTTTGCTGGCGCGCCGTGCTGGTGAAGAAGCTCGATGGTTTAGGAAAAGTTCGTCGCTCTGGAACGGCGCGACCAGCCCGCCGGGAGATGGGCGCTACCCATTCAGTTCGCTGTTCGTCGCCGCGAAAGCCGCGACCGCATGTTCCAATTCCTCGCGCGAGTGCGCCGCCGAGACCTGGGTACGCACCCGTGCGCTGCCGTGTGGCACGACTGGATAGAAGAAGCCAATCACGTAGACGCCCTTCTCCAGCATGCGGGCGGCGAACTTCTGCGAAAGGGCGGCGTCGCCCAGCATGATCGGGACGATCGGATGCGTGCCCGGCTTAATCGTCAAGCCGCGTTCGGTCAAGGCGGCGCGGAAGTATTGGGTGTTTTCCGCCAGCTTGTCGCGCAGCTCGATCGAGCTGGTGAGAAGCTCGAGCGCCTTGAGCGACGCGGCCACGATCGGCGGCGCGACGGTGTTGGAAAAAAGATAGGGCCGCGAACGTTGCCGCAGGAGGGCGACGATCTCCTTCCGCCCGCTGGTGTAGCCGCCGCTCGCGCCGCCGAGCGCTTTGCCCAGCGTTCCGGTGAGGATATCGATTCGGCCTTGCACACCGCAATGTTCCGGCGTGCCGCGACCGGTCTCTCCGATGAAGCCGGCGGCATGCGCATCGTCCACCATTACCATCGCGTCGTATTTTTCCGCCAGGTCGCAGATGCCTTTCAGGTTGGCGATCGTGCCGTCCATCGAGAAAACCCCGTCGGTCGCAATGAGCCGGAAACGCGTGTCTTTCGCCGCCTGCAACTGCGCCTCGAGATCGGCCATGTCGCTGTTTTTATAACGAAAGCGCTGCGCTTTGCAGAGCCGGACGCCATCAATGATCGAGGCGTGATTCAGCTCGTCGGAAATGACCGCGTCCTCCGCGCCTAACAACGTCTCGAAAAGCCCGCCGTTGGCGTCGAAGCAGGAGGGATAAAGAATCGTGTCCTCCGTTCCGAGGAATTTGGTGAGGGCCGCTTCCAGTTCCTTGTGGATATCCTGCGTTCCGCAGATGAAGCGCACGCTCGCCATCCCGAAGCCATGACTATCGAGCGCTTCCTTCGCCGCCGCGATGAGCGCGGGATGATCGGCCAGCCCCAAATAGTTATTCGCACAGAGATTAATCACGCGCCGGCCGTCGGCGATCGGGATCTCGGCATTCTGCGGGCCGGTGATGACGCGCTCGGTTTTGAAGAGGCCCTGCGCTTTGATTTCTTCGAGCGTTTGCGAGATGTGAGCGGCGAATTTGGCGAGCATGCGGGAGCTTCGGGCAGGCGCTCGCGCGACGCAATGTAGCCGCTTCGCTGTGCGAAGCGCGGGTCTGCGCGTCGCTCGCAGTGGCGTTGCGCGAGCTGCGTCTCCCTCGCGCCTCCCACAGGCAGGCGGCTACAAGGCGCCAGTAAACCTCCCCTTGTCGCGCTTGTGAATAACTGTTAATAACTTCGCGACTCACTTGGAATGAGAATCCTGCCCCTCCTCTGCGCCGTCGCGCTCGGCTTGTCGTTAGGCGCCTGCAGCAGCTCGCGCAGCCTGCCGCAGTACGAGCGCCCACTCGCCCGGACCGATTTCCAGCAGGTCCGCACCACCGCCTACACGCACACCGAGGCCGATCACGAAGAGTATGGCAATCGCACCGCGCTCGGCGGCATTCTCCACGCCGCGCCACCCCCGGTCGTGCCGCGCGCGCTGCCGGTGGCCTCACAGCGGGTTTTCCAGGGGCCGCAGGATGGTTATCAGCCGGTCGCCTACGTCTCGCGGACGCAGCCTTTCCGGCAGGATAACTTCACGAATCAAATCTACGGGAGCGCCGCGGCCGACTGGGCGCGCTGGCCGGCCGGCACCATCTTCCGCGTCATCTCGACCGGGCAACTTTACCGGGTCGAAGACTACGGCTGGGCGCTTTCCGGGCGGAACACGATCGACCTCTACATGGCGACCTCGCAGGAGATGAATGGCTGGGGCGTGCGCCAGGAAATGATCGAGGTCGTGCAGTGGGGTGACCCCCAGGAAAGTCTGCGCAAGCTGGCCGCGCACACGAAGCATCGCCACATTAAGCGAATGGTCCTAGAGCTGCAGGGCCACGAACGCGCCGCCGCCAATCTCGACTAACGAGCAGCGTCTGCTGCTTCCCGGGGAGCACGGGCTGTCAGCCCGTCGTTCGGTGCAGTCTGCGCCGAACTGCTGGGCTCGTAGTGCCTAACGAAACCTGCGCATCGCGAGTTGCGCTGCGCGCAAATTGGATGGGGCGAGACTCGCCCCATTCGACGGGCTGGCAGCCCGTGCTCCCCGGAGTCTGCCGCCGTGCCGTTCGTGTTTCACGAGGTTGCCCCCGGGCCTGATCCCCCCATCTTTGCCGCACGATGGGAGGTCTGGAGATCAACTTGGTGGTGCCCGATCTCTGGCAACAGGAGGCGGTGCGAGCTTTGCAGGCGGGCAAGGATGTGGTCGTGCACGCGCCGACCGGCGCGGGCAAGACTTACATTTTCGAGCTGCTTTATCCTTCGCTCAAATGGCAGGCCGTTTTCACCGTCCCGACGCGCGCCCTCGCCAACGACAAGCTGGCGGAATGGCGCGCCCGCGGCTGGGACGTCGGGATCGCGACCGGCGATCTCGCGCAGAATCTCGACGCCAAAGTGGTTGTCGCCACGCTCGAGACGCAACGCTCGCGTTTTCTCCGAAGGCAAGGCCCGCGCCTCCTCGTGGTCGACGAATACCAGCTCATCGCCGACCCGGTGCGCGGCGTGCATTACGAGCTCTCCCTCGCCCTCGCTCCGCCGGACAC
>JBBSLW010000115.1:0-8615 GCA_038233495.1 Chthoniobacterales bacterium
ACCAAACCTTTTCCTGCGTCGAGGGCGAAGACGAGGTAACCCCATGTCTTGCCCAGCACGCGCAGGACGTTGGTGGCGCCGATGTTTCCGCTGCCGTGTTCCCGGATTTCGATTCCGCGAGCGCGGGAGACAAGGAAACCGTTCGGACACGACCCCAACAGATATCCGAGGACGATTGAAAGTATGTATGTAAGTATAAGTGCGCTCACAACTTAACCGGATGTCGAAATGAGATTACGGTTTTTCTTGAGCCAGATGGTCAGGACGCCCAGATCACTTGGCGTGACGCCACTGATCCGTCCGGCCTGACCGAGATTGACGGGCCGAAGACCGCTCAACTTTTGCAACGCCTCCTTGCGGAGGCCCGGCACGGTCGAGTAATCCAGTTCCGTCGGGATCTCAAGCAGTTCCGCGGCTTGCATCGACTGCAACTGCTGGTCGTGGCGGCGAAGGTAGCCTTCATATTTCACTTCCGTCTCCAGAAGCTCCCAGACTTCGAGGTCCGGATCGGGGACCAACTCGGGCGGCAAGTTTCGCAATTCGAACTCCGGTCGCTTCATAAGTTGAAGGAGGCTTTCGCCTTCGAAACGAGTGGTTTGGGCGAGAATTCGGGCTTGGCTTAGCTTCTCGATTTTTTCATCGAGGAGTTGTTGTCGGCGGTCGTTGGCTAATCCGAGAGCAACCGCTTTCGCGGTCAATCGCTGGTCGGCGTTATCCTGACGCAAAAGGAGACGGTGCTCGGCGCGGCTGGTAAACATGCGATAAGGCTCCTGCGTTCCTCGTGTTACCAAGTCATCGATCAAGACGCCGATGTAAGCTTCGTTGCGACCCAGAACGAAAGGAGGTCGGCCGGCGACCTTCAGAGCGGCGTTCGCGCCAGCCATCAATCCCTGCGCTGCGGCTTCTTCGTATCCGGATGTGCCGTTGATTTGCCCCGCGAAATAGAGCCCCTCAGTTCGCTTGGTTTCGAGGGTCTGTTGCAGTTGGGTTGGTGGGAAGTAGTCGTATTCAACGGCATACCCTGGACGCATAATCTGCGCATTCTCCAGCCCTGGAATCGAACGGATGAATTCGATTTGGACTTCGTAGGGTAAGCTGGTCGAGATGCCGTTGACGTAAAATTCCTCGGTTTGCCGCCCTTCGGGCTCGAGGAAGAGTTGATGTTGATCCTTTTCGGCAAACTTGACCACCTTGTCCTCGATCGAGGGGCAATAGCGCGGGCCTGTTCCCTCTATTCGGCCGCCATAGAGAGGTGAACGGTGTAGGTTTCGACGAATAATATCGTGCGTTTGGGGGGTGGTGGCGGTGATCCAGCAGGGCAATTGTTCCACGTGGAATCGGCCCTCCCGAACACCGTTGAGAGTGAGGAACTCCTCATCCTCGAATTCCTCGCTCGCTGGGAGAAAGCTGAAGCGGGATGGAGGCTCGTCGCCCGATTGCTTCGCGCAGGCAGAGAAGTTGATCGATCGGGCGTTGAGTCGGCATGGCGTCCCGGTTTTAAATCGCCCGACCTCAAAGCCCAGCTCGCGCAGATTGTCGCTTAAGGGGGAAGAAGTATCCGCCATCCGCCCCCCTGACTTGCTGTGTGCGCCGACGTGTAGCAATCCGCGGAGAAAAGTTCCCGCGGTGACCACCACACTCCCTGCACGAACGCTCAGGCCGAAATCAGATTCGACCCCGACGGCACGATCGTGTTCGATGAGGATCCTCACGACGCCGCCTTGCTTTACATCCAAGCCTGACTGGCGCTCCAAAGAGGATGTTAGGCGAAATTGGTAAGCCTTCTTGTCGCATTGGACCCTGGGAGCCCGGACACTGGGCCCCTTGGTTCGATTAAGCATTCGAAATTGGATTCCTGTCGCGTCCGCGTTGATCCCCATCGCGCCGCCGAGGGCGTCGATTTCGCGAACGATATGGCCTTTCGCGAGGCCACCGATCGCCGGATTACAGGACATCTGCGCAATCGTGTCGAGATTTTGAGTTAATAAAAGCGTCTCTGCCCCCAGACGCGCCGAGGCTAGGGCCGCTTCGACCCCCGCGTGACCGGCACCGACTACGACGACGTCGTAGTGTTTCGAAAGAAAAAATTGTTCCACGTGGAATCGGCTATCGATTGAGCGGTCCTTGAAAGGTGGAAGGCAACAAGGCGAAGAGCAGCCATACGGATTGAACGCCCCCCGCGCCTCCGCAGTGGATGGGAAGGGCGGGCTCGAATTCCGCCAGGAACTGACGACATGCTCCACACGGCATCACAGGTGATACCGTCTCCGCAACTACGACGAGACCCGAGAAATGACGAAAACCCGCTTGAATCGCAGATAAAACGGCTACCCCTTCGGCACAAATCGTCAGGCCGAACGAGACATTTTCGACATTACATCCCGCAAACACGTCCCCGGTGTTCTTGAAAAGCGCCGCACCGACCGCGAAATTAGAATAAGGTGCGTAAGCTTTCTCGCGGGCTGCCCAGGCATGCGCTGCCAGTGACTTCCAATCTATTTGTGCGCCCATGCTTTCCTGTCCGCCACCAAGTCCTTCACAATCGCCCCCGAACCGACTCTCCGTTTGTCGCCTGCTTTTTCCTCCGCTTCTTGAAGGAGGCGCAACGAGATCCGGCCGAGCAGGACGAGGATGATCACAGAAAGAGCCAGTCCGCCGCCCCAAACCCAGTATTCGATAAGGCGCGGATGACTTTTGCCGCGCACTAGATTCAGGCCGAGCTGCCCGAGCGTGCCGATATAGGCGTAGAGAAAAAGGCCTGGCGCCTGGCCGATGGCCACCCAGAGGATACAAGTTCGGAAGCGGATTGTCGTCAGACCATACAGATAATTCAGCAAACTGGTCGGAAATAATGGATGTAACTGGCTCAGTAGGATAATCTTCCATCCTTCACGACATACCGCCGGCTCCAGCGCCTCCAAGGTCGCGTTCCGCATCAGTTTTCGCCTAAGCCATCGGCGGCCAAACCAGCGACTGAGGTAAAACGAAATGGCAGCGCCGGTCACGTTCCCGACCAAAATGATTAAAAATCCCCACCAAAGCCCAAAGAAAAAGCCACCGCCGATACTCAGCAGGCCGCCCGGCAGGAGGAGCACGTTGCAGCAGGCGTAGAGCAGCGGATACCAGATCGCGCTCCAGCCCCCAAGCCGCATCACCTTTTGCTGGATCAGCGCAATCCAGTCCGCGATGGGAAAGAAACGGCTCGCCACCAGGAAGATCGCGGTCACAACAATCAGTCCACCGACTTGGATGTAGACCGCCCGTTGGACCTTCGACATTCGCGTAACTTGCTGCATCAAAGGCTCCGCGCAAACGAGGCCAGCTCCACCGTGACCGCGTATCTCAGGAACGGCGTGATCAAATAGACTCCGGGGAAACGGGCCAGCGCCTCCTTCGAGATTTCGCGTGCGATCTCCAGGCCCCGCGCACCCCCTTCCTCGCCCTCCGTGCCCGCCATCCGGCGCCGGACCTCCTCGGGGACGACGATGCCGGGCACTTCGTTATGCAGAAACTCCGCCTGCCGCCCACTGAGCAGCGGCCAGATGCCGGTAAAAATTGGCACACCCAGCGCGCGAGTACAGTCCACCATCGCATCCAGGATGCGCAGGTCGAAGACCGGCTGGGTCATGACATACCGCGCGCCGGCGGCGATTTTTCTCTCCAGGCGGGAGACCTGCGCACCGAGATTCTTCGAGTTCGGATTAAAGGTGCAGCCGATAACGAACTGCGTGGCGCTGCTGATCGATTTGCCGGCGTGATTAAAACCTTCGTTCATCCGCTCGGCGATGCCGATCAGCTGCACCGAGTTCACATCGTAGACCGACGCCGCTCCCGGGTGATCGCCGACGCGGGCCGGGTCGCCAGTGAGGGGGAGGACGTGTCGCATTCCAAGGGCCGCCATTCCGAGAAGTTCGCTCTGCAGACCGAGCACATTGCGATCGCGGCAGCTCATATGAAGGAGCGGCGTAATCCCGAAACGCTCCTTGAGCATGGCGCCGATCGCGAGATTGCTGACCCGGAGGATGGCGAGCGAGTTGTCCGCCAGCGTAATCGCATCGCAGCCAGCCCGCACCAAAGCCTGTGCGCCCACGAAATACTTCTCGAGCGCGAGCGTCTTCGGCGGATCGAGTTCGCAGATGATCACCCTGTGCCCGGCCGCGATCCGGTCGAGCAGACTCTCCTCCGTCGGAGTCACACGCTTCGGGGCGGCCTCGCGGACCGGTTCGACAGTCGTCGTGCGGGGTTTGCTCCGAGCGGGCTCGAGTCGTGCCAATTCCGCCGCGATTGCTGCGATCGTGCGTGGCGTCGTTCCGCAGCAGCCGCCGACCAATCGCGCCCCTTGCGCGACCATCTCGCGGGCCATCTTCGAAAAATAATCCGGCGACGTGTAATAGATGAAGCGCCCCTCGTGGTACTTCGGGTAACCGGCATTTGGATAAGCCGAAAGGGTGTAGTCGAGCGGGATGCGCTCGAGGAGATGGACCATTGCGCTGGGCCCATTCAGGCAATTCACGCCCACCACGTCCGCTCCGAGCGCGGTCAGCCTCGCGAAGGCATCGACCAGCTTGAGGCCCGAGGGCAGTCGACCTTCCGCCTCGCAAGCAAGCGAACAGATGGTGGGAATCTTCGACAATTTCATCTTCGCGACCAAGGCCAGCTCCAGCTCCTCGTCGTCGAGGAAAGTCTCGAAAAAAATTGCGGCTGCTCCGCCCTCGAGCAGTCCGGTGACTTGTTCGGAAAAAACCGCGGCGCGATCGATCCCGCGGGTTTGCGCTTCATCGGCCGTTATCCCGAGCGGCCCGACGCTGCCAGCCACACAGACATCCTTTCCATGAGCCGCTTGTTGCGCGAGGCGAGCGGCGGCGGCGTTGATCTCCCGGGTCCGCTCCCCGAGGCCGAAACGGTCGAGGCGGACTGCGTTGGCGCCGAAGGTATTGGTCTCGATCACGCGGGCGCCGGCCGCTATGTAGGCTTCGTGCACTGTTTTGACCCGGGCCGGCTCGCTCAGGCAGAGTTCCTCGAGACAGCGTTCGAGCGGAACGCCATCCTCAAGCAGTATGGTGCCCATCGCGCCATCGCCACAGACGAGGCGGCTCTGAAGTTCGTCGAGGAGATCCACGGGTTAGCGCTTAGCGTCGGCCCGCACTCCGGTCAATAGGATCCGCTTCCGTCCCGGGCAAGTGGAGACTGTCCGCCTAACGAAAGAACCGCAACCTAACGAGCAAGGATGACTTCCTTCTTGTTCCAGGGATGCTTCCCGCCGCAATGGGTGCAGGTCACCGTCCCGGGTTTGATCTCGGTTGCGGCAAACACATCTTCTTCAATCACCACCCCGGTAACATTGAGCATTTTCGTTGTCGGGCATCTTACCAGGATTCGTTTGATCACGGGCGGAATATTCCACATCGAGCGCCAAATGCTCGCGCTATCTTCCACCGAGCTCTTTGTTTAGTCCGGCACGATCGCAAAAACCCGCGCCGGAAACCCGGAACCGCCTTTCGGTTTCGGAAAGGTCGCGAACACGATCGCGCCCGCTTCCGGCACCTGATCGAGATTCGCGAGGAGCTCGATCTGGTAATGATCGTGACTCAGAACGTAGGTTTCGAGGGTGTAATCGTCCTTGCTCGTGGCCACTCCCGGATCGGTGTCCGTCGTTTCGTGGCCGGTCGCCGTCGCCTTGCGCTCTTCGTAGATAAACTTCAGCGCCGCCAGGCTCCATCCCGGATAATGAGCCACGCCCTCCACGTCCTTGTTTACCATCGCCGCTCCGTCCGGCCACCGTTTCGACCAATCCGTCCGCAACGCCACGAAAGAACGCGCCGGAATCGGCCCATGATCGCTCTCCCATTTCTTGATCCGCTCAATCGTCAGGGTGTAGTCAGGATTCTCGGCGACCTCCGCGTGCACATCGATCACGACCAGCGGCAGAATCATTTCCGGCAACGTGATCTGGTCGACGGTGCGGCCGCCTTTCTGGAAATGAGCGGGCGGATCCACATGCGTGCCCCATTGGCCGACGTGGGAATACACTTCAGCGAAGAATCCCACACCGAGCAGACCCGGCTTCTTTTCGAAATCGTAAATCGCCTGCCGCTTTTCGTCGGGAAACCCGGGCCAATGCGGAATGCCGGGCGCGAAGGCATGGGTCAGGTCGACCATCTTTCTGCCCACGAGCATTTGTTGCACGGGCCAGAGCGACGGTGCGGCCGGCTCGGCAGCACGCCCCGGCGCCACCGCGAGGAAGAGACAGAAGAGGGCCAAATGGGTTCGCATCATCTCGTGTTAAGCGATTGCTCAAAATGAAACCAACAACTTCTAACAAAGACGAACAAATCCCCGAATCGAGCCAGAGTCGCGGGTTGTCGGTCCGGCCGATGCGCGGTTATCAACAGCTGCGACGCTCGCTTTTTGAGAGGCAATAATCCGCGACGCCCCACTTATTCAGATCCAGAAGATGAAGGATTGCTTTGTCTAAAAAAATAAATCCTCTTCTGTCCTGTCGATAACTTCCTCTCGGCTCCATCTTTCCCCGGTGCGCGTTTTTGCCGGAATAAGCGGCCGGGAGGGTTCATCTAATGTACCATGAACCATCTTCCCGGCGTTTGCCCAACATCCGCCGAGGGAACCGCAAGCGAAGCCTTTGCACGTATGTCGAGAAAACTAGCGCTGGAACCATCCGCCGCCGAGCTCCCCGTGGCGCTCGGGCCGGCCTTGGCTCCGCCTGCCCGACATGTTCCGCGCGAACAGGCCGAAAGCCTTTTCGAACACGTCGCCTGGCTCTATGCCTTTTGCCGGGAACGTCTGTTTCGCGATGATACGGACCGCATCAGCAGCGCGCTCTGGCCCGATGGCACTCCTCCAGCCGGCGCGAAATTGATCGAGCTCGGGTGCGGACCGGGCTTTTATTCCTGCCGGCTCGCTTTGCGCTATCCGCAGATCTCCGTCGTCGGAGTCGATCGCTCCAGCCGCCAACTCGCCTGGGCCCGAAGCCGGGCCCAGGCGCTTGGTCTGCATAATTGTCACTTCGAAAGCGGCAACGTGCTCGACATCGCCTGCGAGGACGATCAATCCGACGCGCTGGTTGCTTCGCGTCTCTTCACCGTCCTGCCCGAGCGCGAGCAGGCCATGGCCGAGATGCATCGTATCCTGCGTCCTGGCGGGCGATGTTTTATCGCGGAGCCGCGTCACGCGTTCCGCGCCTCGATCCCGCTCGTCGTGATGTGGATCCTGGCCTGGGCGACCCATTTTAAAAATGGCTACCGCGAACCGCGCCGCGCCGTCGTTTTGTCCCGCGAGCGTTTTAACCGTCTTTGCGCCAGCCAGCCGTGGAAGAAAATCGAATCCTGGCGGGACCACCGTTACCAGTACGCGCTCTGCGAAAAGGCATGAGCGCCGCGCATCGCGTTCTTTCCCCTAACGACCCCGACCCGACCGCCGCCGGCTGCTGCGCCCTCGCTATCATGACCAAGGCGCCCCGCGCCGGCCAGGTGAAGACGCGCCTCACCCCGCCGCTCACGCCGGAAGAAGCGGCCGCGCTCAACATCTGTTTCCTGCGCGACATGTTCTCTGCCATTGCCGCGGCCGGCCCCGGCATGCGCGGAATCGGTTGTTACACGCCAGTCGGCGCGGAGGAAGCTTACGCCGGCCTTATGCCCGCGGATTTCCAACTCATCGCGCAACGGTCCGGCGGTTTTGGCGAGCGCCTGACCGCCGCGCTCGAAGACTTGTTTGCGGTCGGCTTTTCTTCCGTCTGCCTGATCAACTCCGACAGCCCCACCATTCCCGCTTCCGCCTTTGCCGAGGCCGCCCGGCTCCTTTCTGCGCCTAACGATCGGGTGGTGCTCGGACCTTCCGACGATGGCGGCTATTATCTGATCGGTTTGAAAAAGCCCGAGCCCCGCCTGTTTACCGGAATCGACTGGAGCACGGAGCGCGTCTGCGCGCAGACCCGGCAACGCGCGGCTGAGCTCGGGCTCGAGGTCGCACTCCTGCCGGTGGGCCACGATGTCGACGATCGCGCGGCGCTGCAACGGCTTTGCCACGAACTGCTCGGGCCTAACGACGACGAATCCGTCGCGCCCGCCACCCGCGCTTTTCTCCACCAGCTCATCGCCCGCGAAGGGCGCGCCCGGATCTGGCCGGCCGATTCTTGTGCCTCATGAAGCGGGCTCTTGTCACCGGCGGCGCCGGCCTCATCGGTTCGCATCTCTCGGATCTTCTCCGGCGCGAAGGCTGGCGCGTCCGCGTCCTCGATAATCTCGAGCCGCAAACCCACCGTCACGGCCGCCCCGCCTGGCTGGAGGAGAACGCCGATTTCGTGCAGGGCGACATTCGAGACCGGGCCACGATCGCGGCGGCACTCGAGGGCATCGACGTGGTTTTTCATCAGGCGGCCTACGGCGGTTACATGCCGGAGATTGCAAAATACGTCGACGTGAACAGCCTCGGCACCGCGCTAATGCTGGAGGTGATTCGGGAAAAACAATTCCCGATCCGGAAAGTGATCGTCGCTTCTTCGCAGGCGGTTTACAGCGAAGGCGCGGCCCGCTGCCCGGAGCACGGCTTGGTTTTTCCTCCGGTCCGCCCGATCGAACAACTGCGCCGCGGCGACTGGC
>JBBSLW010000116.1:0-8591 GCA_038233495.1 Chthoniobacterales bacterium
CGGAGTGAGCGCGGAGGCGGTGGTCCAAAGATGGGTTTGGCCGGCGGCGCAATCGATTGGTTCCTGATAATTCGTTAGGCGAGCGAGCACGCGCGCGATGTTGGCGTCCACGATGGGTGCGGGCAGGTCGAAGGCAAAGCTCGCGATCGCGCCTGCGGTGTAGCGGCCCACTCCTGGAAGGCGCGCGATTTTTTCCAAATCAGCGGGAAGCCGGCCGCGATGTTGCCGGGTCACAAGTTGCGCCGCGGCGTGGAGGTGACGAGCCCGGGCGTAATAGCCGAGCCCCTGCCAGGCGTGGAGCACCTCGGATTCCGTCCCCGCCGCGAGCGTAGCGAAGTCCGGGAAACGCGCCAGCCAGCGCTCGTAATACGGGATGACGGTTGCGACCTGCGTCTGCTGGAGCATGAATTCCGAAACCAGAATCGCGTAGGGATCGCGGGTGCGCCGCCACGGGAGATCGCGCGCCTGCCGCGCAAACCAACGCTGGAGCCGGCGGCGGAATTGTCGGGGCTCGGCCAGAGCGTCTTTTGATTCAATGCTGCGCGGCATGGGTCCGGGAATGATGCCACGGGTATAAAATTACCCAAACCACGAGCAACGAAATTGCGCTGAGAAGCAGCCAGCCAAAAAAGAGTTCGTTGAGAAAGAACTGAATGGCGAGGAGGAGGAGCGAGCCGTAAAAGATCAGGCGCCCGCCCAGGCGGTGCGTTTCCCGCCAGGTTCCCGGATTCTCCAGCGTCCAGGGAGTACGGATGCCGACAAAATAATTTGGGCGTACGTTGCCCAGGTAATTTCCCATGACGGCGGTAAAGAGGAGCGTACAAGTCGTGACCAGGCGTCCTCCGGGCAAGGGCACCCTTAACGACACTGCGACCTGGACGGCAAAGATGGCGTCGAAGAGAACGAGGAGGGCGAGACGGATGACCGGCAGAGTGGTCGACATTCGTCCGTGCTCGTTCGAATTTTTCCGCAGCCGGGGATCGAACCGCGGGAGAAAGCGCAGGAGCACGGTCGTTCCGAGCGCGGTCAGCGGGGTGATGAAGAGACCGGGCCATTTGGCGTCCCAGCGATCGATCTCCCCGTGCAGATTCCAGTGCGTGGGCACGCGCGCGGGGAGGCCGTTCCAGTAAATCGCGAGGACGAGAAACGGCGCGAGGAGGAGGAGAATTTCGAACCAGTGAAGTTTTGTTTTCATTTCTTTTTTCCTTTCTTGATCAGGTCGAGGATCCAGCCTAACGACTCGTCGAGCACGGTGGTCTCGAGCGAGTAGGTGACGAACTGGCCTTTTTTGCGGGCCGAGACGAGCTGCGCGTGCTTGAGCAAATCGAGGTGATAGGAAATGCTCGGCGCGGTCATGGCGAAGGCTTCGGCGATCTGACCGGCGGTCAGGTCGCGCTCTTTCAGCATTTCCAGGATGCGACGGCGAGTGGGATCGCGGAGGGCTTTGAAGAGAAGGTTCAATGGATAGTTAATTAGATAAATATCTAATTATAGCAATCGAAATTTTGGCGAGGTTCCGAAGCGTCTTTTTAGATCTGATCTTGGGCGGGACACCGCACGAATATCTCGCTCTCGACCGCGAGGGGCAGCACGTTTTTCCGGCGCAAGGCGATCGTGCGCAGAATGATCACGGCGCAGCGCAACGATCGAACTGATGAGCAGCGGCGTCCGATTCGCTCGCGTCTCAGCAATTTCTCGGAAAATTCTCGCTCGCGCCGGCAAGCAATGTTCTCGTGGATCCCAGTCGTAATGCCCGCGCCATCCCTCAATACTTATACCGCCCCATTAACCGCCCCCCAGGTTGCCGCTTTGCGCGAGCTGCTCGCCAGCGGCGGCTACGAATTTTCCCCGAAACCGTACACGATTTACTTCGCGCGGAAGGACAAGCTGAGCGTCGCCGTCTACGAGAAGGGCCCGAAGGTGCTGCTCCAGGGCAAGGGAATCGAGGAGTTTGTCAGCTTCGAGCTCGAGCCCAAGATCCTGGGCGAAGCGCGGCTCGGCTACGAGGAAGTGCACGCGCCGGAAATGTTCGAGCCGCATTTCGGGATCGATGAAAGCGGGAAGGGCGATTTCTTGGGGCCGCTCGTGGTCGCGGGCGCGTTTACCGATCGCGAAATTGCGCGCAGCTTTTTGGAAAACGGCATCCAGGACAGCAAGCGGATCGGTTCCGACGCCAAGATCAGGGCGCTCGGGAAGATGATCCGGCAGACGCCCGGGATCGCGTTTGACGTGGTCGCGATCGGGCCGGAGCGCTACAACGATCTCTACGAAAAATTCGGCAACCTGAACAGCCTCCTCGGCTGGGGCCACGCGCGCGTGATCGAGAACCTGCTCGCAAAACGTCCGGATTGTCCGCGCGCCTTGTCGGACAAATTTGCCGACGCGCGGGTGATCGAGAGGGCGCTCCTGCAGCACGGGCAAAAGATCCAACTCGATCAGCGCACGAAAGCGGAGTCGGATTTTGCGGTCGCGGCGGCCTCGATCCTGGCGCGGGAAGCGTTCATCGACTGGCTCGAGCGGCAGGGCCAGATGTTGGGTCTGACCCTCGGTCGCGGAGTATCGGCGAGCGTGAAGGAGACGGCGCGCAGGATTGTGGAAAGAGAAGGGCCCGAGGAGTTGCGCCGCTTCGCGAAAACCCATTTCCGGACTGCGCACGAAATTGCACCGGACCACTACGCGGCGCCGGCCCCGCGTCGCGAGTGGCGCCGTTAGGCATTTCCACGGAGCGCGGAGAAAGAACGCCAAAGGCGGCAAGCTTCCTGCTCTACCGCAACCGCACTTTAACGCGTCGTGGAAACCAGATTGCTTATTTTCAATGCCGATCCGGTCTTCCAAGACCGGGCACTGGCCGTGTTCGACGCCCAGCCGAATGCGGAGGTGCGGATCGTGCGCTCGCTCTCCGAGGCGATCCATATCCTGCTCCGCGAGGAGTACGATCTTTTCGTGGTGGAAGGCGAAGCGGAGGTCGCGATCGAACAGGCAACCAACACCCGCCAACAGTTCCCCTCGCTCCAGATTGCCTGCCTAACGACCGGAATTGATGACGTCGTCCTGCGCGAGCAGGCGGACGCGCAAAACATCAAGCTGGTCGCAACCGACTGCAGCGACCGGCGTCTTCGGCGCCAGCTTCGCCACGTCGTCTCCACCTTCCAGGGAATGGGCAGCGTCCCGGCCGAAGGGATCGATCCCTGCCATTCGCTGATCGGCAACCTCAATCAATTTTCCGCCGCCGATATTCTGCAGATGAGCTGCATGAGCCAGCGGAGCGGCCGCTTCACTTTTAAATCGGGGCGCGGCAACAGCGAAATTTACCTGCACCACGGGATGGTCCGGCACGCCGTTTACGACACCCTCGAAGGAGAAGGGGCGGTGGCTGAGATTTTCCGGTGGCGGCAGGGACGGTTTTATTTTGAAGAAGGCATCATCAGCCAAGTGCAGACGGTCAACCGGCCCTGGACCCATCTGTTGATCGATAATCTTCAAAAACTCGATGAGACGATGCAAATGGTCGGTGTCGCAGCAGAACAACGATGAGAGACACGACCATTGAAACGCAGCTCCGCCTGCTCACGCTCCAGGTGGAGAGCTGGAAAAACCTGCACGATTACATCACCTACGCGCTCGATAAATCGAAGCCGATCATCTCGGCCGATCAAGAGCGGCAGTTCACGGAAATCCGCGGCATCCTGCTCCAGGAAAGCGAACACGTTTTCACGGAGCTGAATCTGGTCGCGGAACTTTCCGGCAAAGCGATGAACGTCCTGCAGCGCGCCTCCTCGATCCGCGGCGTGCGGGAACTTTCGGCCGAGGAAATTCGGCGGTTGGAGTCTGATTGGAACAACGTCTTCACCCGCATCGGGGTGGTGCAGGGACAGTTGAAATCCCGGCGCAAAAAGCTGCTCGGGCGCAGTGTCCTGACGCACACCCTGGCGCTCGTTTTTGGTCGCCGCGCCGCAGCGCGGTGAGCACCGGCGAACGGAACTCGCTTTCTGCGAGGACCTTTCGCTTCTGCGTGCTTTTACGGACGATACGGTAATTTTTTTCAAATTATCCGCTCGTTCTGCAATTGAGGCACGATTCAAATACAACATGAGCAAGCTCACCAAACGCGACATCGTTGTTTCCATCAGCAATCAGACGGGGATGGTTCAGCATCAGGTTTTCGAAGTCGTCCAGAAAACCCTCGACCAAATCACCGACAGCCTGGCGCGGAACGTGGCCGTGGAACTCCGCAACTTTGGCGTCTTCCAGCCGCGCCTGACCAAGCCGCGTGTAGGCCGCAATCCCAATCAGCCGGGCAGCAGCTTCGTCATTCCGCCGCGTGCGACGGTCAAATTCAAGGCGGGCAAGATCATGCGCCAGCGGGTCGAGAAACTCTCGCGTGAGATGAAGGAAGCAGCCGAACGCAAGGACGGCGCCTCCACGAACGGAAATGGCAAGGGCGATCATTCGGAACGCGCCGAGGCCCAAGGCGTCGCCTGATTTTCCCACCGCGGCGCAATCAGGCTTCCCGCAAAACACTGAGCTGGACTCCGCCTTTGGAGGCCGGGTTTCGATCTTTTTCAAGATTCTAGCCAAACGGCGAATCCACGAATCCACTTTAGCTCGAGCGCACGATTGAGCTAAGACAAGCCACTGTTTATGAAAAAAATCCTCCGCTTCCTCGTCTGTTTCTCCGCTGTTCTAGTGGTCCGCTCCAGTTCAGCGGGCACCGAGGTGGAGGCCAAAACTGCCGTCGCCTCCACCATCACCACGGAAGAAGCCGTGCCGCTCGACCTCTTAAAGATCGAGTCGGGCTACGTTTTTGAGAGCGACCTCAATCACGGCGGCAGCTTCGGCAAACAGGCCCTGATCCAGAACGAGTTTGAATATGGACATCGCTTTCTCCTCCAGGGAAACTATTACGCGCGCGTTGGCTTTGCCTACGATCGCTACGACTTCGGCAGCACTGGCGCCCCGGTCCCGAACCATCTCCAGTCCGCCGCTGCGGTTTTGGGAGTCGATTACATGCGTGGCAAAGATGTGGGCGCCTTCCTTCAAGTGCGCCCCGGCTTTTACTTCCAGAACGACATTGGGATCTCCTCCTTCGACGCTCCCATTACGCTGGGACGCATCTTCATTCTCCAAGAGGACCGGCTTTATCTTTTCGTCGGCGCCTACGCCTCTTTTCTGCGGGGCGGTTTCCCGGTCCTGCCGCTGGCCGGTCTCGTTTGGATCCCGAACGATCATTTCCGCGTTAACGCGGTCCTCCCGGAGCCGAAAGTGATCTATTCGCCCAACAAGCGGCTCAATCTCTGGCTCGGCGGCGAGCTCGTCGGCGGCTCCTACCGCACCGACCGGAATGACAATATCCGCCCCGGAAAACTCAACGGCACCCAGGTGGATTTCAGCGATTATCGCGCCGGCGTGGGTCTGGCCTACGCGCTGACCGATCATGTTTCGGTCGACGTCGGTGCCGGGTATTCGCTTCAGCGCCGCTTCGATTTCGCCCGGGCCGGCGAGAAATATCGCACCGATCCGTCGCCCTACGTTCGTCTGCAGCTTTCCGCCGCATTTTGATTTGAATTTTTTCGGCAGGCCAGGAGCAACTCGCTTTTCGTTAGGCGGGCTCTTTTTCCTGGTCCTGGCCGGCGCTCTGCAGGCCGGGCCGCTCGAGGAACTGCGCGGGCTCAGCCAGCTCCCGCCCGTGGATCTGGAAAAGCTCAGGCAGGGTGAGATCGTCTCCGAGCGCGGACCGCTCGGGAATTTTTCGCGCGGCATTTCTCTCGAGTCCTGCTACTTCGTGCGCGCGCCGATCGATGTCGTCGGGAACGCGCTGATGCACTGGGATCCGACCCGGCACAAGGACCCCGACGTCCGGCTTTATCGCGAATATTCGTTCCCGGGCAGCGCGGAAGTTCTCCAAAAACTGCAACTGAGCTCGACCTTCCCGGACGACCGTTGGCTTCTCGAACAAAGCGCAAAAGCTTCCGCCGCGGACAGCCTCCACCTCACGCCGAACGAAGCCGCGCTCCTCGGGAAAATGCCTCCGAGTGAAGCCTGGCGCGAGATCTTGCGCCGCCGGAGCGAGGCGCTGGCACGCGGCGGAATGACCGCCGTCCCGCCCTACGGCGCCGATTCTTCCATTTCGCCCGGGTCCGAATACCGCGGGCTCCTCACCCTCGCGCCGAAAGCGGCCCGCCATTTCCGCCCGATCACCGGAGCGAAGCCGCTCGTCGCGAATGGAGAGCCGGCGAGCGAAGCGGTCGGCTATTGGGAAGCGGCCAGGGTGCGCGACCATACTACCCTGCAGCTCGGTCTTTTCGCCGCCCGCAAATCGCCGGAATCCTGGCAATTGCTCAATTGCATCTACTACCCGTCCGACACCTATTTCATGGCGCTCGATCTCTTCCGGCTCTGGCCGGTCGAGGGCGGCACGCTCGTCTGGCAGGTCGGTCTCGTCTCGGCCCCGTTTCGAAGTTATCTCGGCGGAGTCGACCGTTTCGTGGCTGGGAAACAGATGACCCAGGAAACGCTCGAGACGATTAGGGCCTTCCGCGCTTCGGTCGAAAAGCGGCGCTAAACTTCCTACTCCTGGATGCGCTTGAGGAGCAGCGCCGCGCCAAGGAAAGTCAGGATCGCGCCGAGCAGCATGTAGAGGAGGTCGCCGCCGTAAAAAGCCGGTCCGGCGCGATACAAATTCACCAGCCGAAAAGCCCGGCAGAAGTGAGTCAGCGGAAAAGCCTCCGAGAGATAGCGGATCGCTAGTGGCAACTGCTCGAGCGGCGCAAACGCTCCCGAGAGGACGAAGATCGGGAGCAAAAAGAAGACCGAGAGCTGGATCGCCTGCGTCTGGGTGCGCGAAAAGGCGGAAATGAGAAGGCCCAGGCCTAACGAGCAGAGCAAAAAGAGCAGGCAAATGAGTGCGAGCACGAGGGGCTGATGGAACTGAACGTGGAAATGCCAGCCCGCGACCACGATCACGACGAGAATGAGCAGGATCGAGATCGCGAGATAAGGCAGGAGCTTCCCGATCACAATCTCGCCCCGGCGCAGCGACGTCACCATCAGCTGGTAGAGCGTGCCCGATTCCCGTTCCCGCGCGATCGTGCAGGCCGTGAGCGTGACGGTGAGCAACTGCAGAATGATGCCGATGATGCCCGGCACGACATACTCGATGAAGCGCTTTTTCGGGTTGTAGAGGATCTTCGTGTCCACGCCCCACTGGCTCATGGCCGAGACAAATTCTTTCCGCACATCGACCGGCAATTTCTTGGCCAGCGCGATCACATCTTCCGGCAGGCCATCGACTGTTGCCTCGAGCTGTTTCTTCTGGAACGTCCCGAGACTTTCCTGGAGCCGGCCTTCCAGCTCGCTCGCCGTGTTCGTGTCGCTCCCATCGAGATAGATCGGGAGCGGAATCGGATCGCCGTTTTTCAAGCTCGCGCCCCAGCCGGGCGGAATCACAAGCGCGGCCTGCACGCCTTCGCGCAACAGGTCGGGATGCCCGCTGATTTTCTTCCCCAATTTCCAGCGAAAAATTTTCTCCGTGGTCAGTTGACTAACGAACTCCGCGCTGGCCGGCGAATGGTCCCGGTCCTCGAGCAGCGCCGGGACATTGCTCGAGCCGGTCGTCTCAAAGGCGTGCCCGAAAATCAGGGTGAAAACCGGCGGCAGAATGAGCAGGAGCACAAGGATGCGCCAGTCGCGGTAGATGTGGATGAATTCCTTCACCGCCACGCTCCTGATCGCCTGCAGGGAAGAGCGGGCCCTCACGACAAGGCCTCCTGGTTCAGCATCGCGTCGTAACCTTGCGAGTAGGCGGTGAAGACGTCCTCCATGTCGGGTTCCGCCCAGCGATGGGCGAGGAGCTTGATCTCGGGAAAGGGCCAGTGCGCCTCCCAGTCGGCGAGCAGCGTCTCCGCTTCCGGCGCGTAGACGCGCAGGCTGCCGCTCCGCAACGAGACGCCGAGGACGCTTTCGTTTTCGCGCAGCCTAACGAGCGCTTCCATGGTCGGCTTGGCGTCGAGCTCGAGCAGCTTTGCCTTGAAGGTCGTCTTCAGGGCACGCGGCGAGGCCTTCGCGAGGAGGCGGCCTTCATGGAGGAAGCCGACTTCGGTGCAGCGTTCCGCTTCATCCATGTAATGGGTCGTGACGAAGATCGTGATCCCGTTGTGGCTCAGATCGTAGAGCAAATCCCACATCTGTTGCCGATGCACCGGGTCGAGACCGGAGGTTGGTTCATCGAGAAAAAGGAGCGGCGGCTCGTGCACCAGGGCGCAGCCGAGCGCGAGCAATTGCCGCATCCCGCCGGAGAGGCTGCCGGCCGCGGTATCCCGCTTCGCCTTCAAATCCATCTGGGCCAGGATGCGCTCGATTCGTCCGTCCAGCTCGTCAGGCGGGACGCGGTAGGCGCCGGCGAAAAAGCGCAGGTTCTCGAGCACGGTCAGGTCCGGGTAAAGGCTGAACTTCTGCGCCATATAGCCGAACTTGGCCCGGACCGCGTAACGTTCATTCCAAACGTCGGCGCCATCGACCGTGGCCTCACCCGCGGTCGGCCGGACGAGGCCGCAGAGCATCCGCATCGTGGTCGTCTTGCCCGCGCCGTTTGC